>CAZCKE010000064.1:12873-13181 GCA_964499005.1 uncultured Tepidisphaeraceae bacterium | reverse complement strand
GGGATCTGGGATTTGTGGAGGCGCGAAGGGCGCGTGTTAAAATACGGCAGCGGGACGGGATCGAATTTCAGGGGCCTGCGCGGGGAAAATGAGCCGGTCTCAGGCGGCGGAAAATCGTCGGGCTTGATGAGTTTTCTGAAGATCGGCGACCGGGCCGCGGGAGCGATCAAATCGGGTGGCACCACCCGCCGGGCGGCGAAGATGGTCTGCTTGGATCTGGATCACCCGGACATCGAGGCGTTTGTGAACTGGAAAGTCCGCGAGGAACTGAAGGTCGCGGCGCTGGCGGAAGGGATCAAGCGACTGCC
>CAZCKE010000064.1:0-12863 GCA_964499005.1 uncultured Tepidisphaeraceae bacterium | reverse complement strand
AGAACTCGAACAATTCGGTCCGCATCCCCAACAAATTCTTCAAAGCCGTTGAGGACGATTCCGCATGGAATCTGACCTGGCGGACGACCAGGAAGGTGGCCAAGACGGTCAAGGCCCGCGACCTGTGGGACCAAATCGCCTTCGCGGCCTGGCGATGCGCCGATCCGGGCGTGCAATATGACGACACGATCAACCAGTGGCATACGTGCCCAAAGAGCGGGCCGATCAAGGCATCCAACCCCTGCGTGACCGGCGATACGCGCGTACTGACGCCCGGCGGAATCTGGCGGCGGATCGACCAGATGATTCATCTGCCCAGCCGATTGGTGACGAACCTGTCGAGCCAGAGCATTCACACGACCGAAGGCTCGTTCCCCACCGGGACCCAAGAGGTGTTCGAGCTGCGGACGGCCGGCGGCTACAGCGTGAAGCTGACGGCCGATCATCAGGTCTGGACGCGCTCGCGTGGCTGGGTTGCCGCCGGCGAGCTGACCAGCGGAGATGAGGTCAAGCTGCCGAGCCTGCCGGCGGCGGTGCAGGAGGTGGGCGAGCCGCAGGACCCGCAGTTTTTCCAATTGCTGGGACTGTTCTTCTCTAAAGCCAACGGAAGCCACGATGCAATTCATCTGGATTCATGCCTGGGCGGCGGGGGCAATAGCCTGATCGAGCCGCTGGCTCGCTACGTCGCGCAGACCTGGTGCGGGCGAACGTACGACGATGATTACGTCAATCAATTGATGCTGACCGAGAGCGACGAGCCGGACCCGATGGCGGGCGGGACGGCCACGGCGGCGCTGACCAATCGGCGGCTCCTGAGCCGGTTGCGGGCTTACGTGAAGCATGACGGCGGGCAATGCCGCCTCAGTGACGACGCGTTCACGGCGGGGCTGGCGGCGCAGAAACATCTGCTTCGCGCCCTTTTCACGGCGGATGGCGTCGTCGCCAACGGAACATTGGAATTGATCAACGACAGCATCGGATTGCTCCAGGACGTGCAACTGGTGCTGCTGGGTTTTGGAGTTCAGAGCAAACTCATCGAACATGGCGGGGTCAATCCCCTCGCCGGCGAAGGCGGAGCCTTCGCGAACGGAGGCTCGCCCGAGCGACAGCCGTCCGCGGAGGCCTACGCTTCCGCCGTGGGAGCTTTGGCTTCCGCGCCCCTGTCGGCTGGCTTGATGTCCGGTGACTGTGGATCAGACGTTTCGACCCGCAAAGAGTCGCTGGAACCTAACGGCGACGCAGCGGCCAGACGCCACGGCCTGCGTATCGACCCGGGCAGCCTCCGTTCTTTTGGAAAATACATCGGCCTGCTGCCGGGCAAGAAGCTCGAGCCGTTCGCGACGGCAGCCGGCTTCGCGATCGTTCCCAGCCAGCAAGGCGGGCATTTCGATCGCGTCGCCGCTCTCACGCCGCTGGGCCGCCAGCAGGTCTTCGATCTGACCGAGCCGGTGACCCAGTCGTTCATCGCCAACGGCATCACCGTTCACAACTGCTCGGAATACATGTTCGTCGACGACACGGCCTGCAACCTGGCGTCGCTTAACGTGCTGACGTTCTTCGATCCGGAAACCCGGCGGTTTGACATCGAGGGATACAAGCATGCCATCCGCCTCTGGACGATGGTGCTGGAAATCAGCGTGCTGATGGCCAGCTTCCCGTCGGAGGAAATCGCGCGGCGGAGCTACCGATTCCGCACGCTGGGCCTGGGATACGCCAACCTGGGCGCGATGCTCATGCAGGCCGGGATTCCATACAACAGTGAGAAAGGGCGCTCGATCTGCGCCGCGCTGACGGCGATCCTCACGGGCGAAAGCTACGCGGCCAGCGCCGAAATGAGCGGCGAGCTGGGAGCGTTCCCGGGCTATGAGGAAAACCGCGCCGACATGCTCCGCGTGATCCGCAATCATCGCCGGGCCGCCTACGATATCGCCGCCAACCCGGCCGCCAGAAAAGGAATCGGCGATTACGAAGGCTTGGACATTCGCCCTGTCGGCATGGATGCGGGCCAATTCTCCGATAATGATCCCCTGGCTTCGGTCTCGCTCCTCCGCGCCGCCCAGGAATGCTGGGACCGGGCGCTGTTGCTGGGCGAACGCCACGGCTATCGCAACGCGCAGACGACCGTCATCGCCCCAACGGGCACCATCGGATTGCTCATGGATTGCGACACCACCGGCGTCGAGCCGGATTTTGCCCTGGTGAAATTCAAGAAGCTGGCGGGCGGCGGGTATTTCAAAATCGCCAACCAATCGCTGCGGCCGGCGCTGGTGAATCTCGGGTATTCTTCCGAGCAGATTCACGCGATCCTTCAATATGTGATGGGGACGCTCACACTGCACGATGCACCCCACGTGAACTATGAAGCGCTCAAGCAGTTGGGCTTCACGGGCGCCGAATTGGACGTGATCGAGGAAGCGATCCCGTCGCAGTTTGAGATTTCCTTCGCATTCAGTCCCTGGTCGGTCGGAGCGGCGACGCTGAAACGGCTCAACATTCCCGAGGCCGTCTGGCAAGCAACGGGATTCAATCTGCTTCAGCACTTGGGATTCACCAAGAAACAAATCGCCGAGGCCAACGACGTGATCTGCGGGCGCGGCACGGTGGAAAACACCCCGCATCTCCGCGAGGAACATTATGCGGTGTTCGATTGCGCGAACAAATGCGGGCGGCATGGCCAGCGGTTCATCCCCGTCGAAGGCCATATCCGGATGATGGCCTCCGCCCAACCGTTCATCACCGGCGCGATCTCCAAGACGATCAACCTCCCCAACGAGGCCAATGTCGAAGACATCAAGTCAAGCTATTACCTGAGCTGGAAGCTGGGCCTCAAGGCCAACGCGCTCTACCGCGATGGGTCGAAGCTCAGCCAGCCGCTCAACGTTAAGAGCGACGAAGAACTGAATAACGTCGAGGAGGATGATGAAGAGGCCGTCGAAGCGGCTCGCAAGGAAGTCGCTCAGGAGGTCGTCAATGCGGCAACGGCGCTCTTTGCCAAGCCGACCAGCAGCGACAACCTGGCGCCTGCCCACACGCATGTCGTGGAGAAAATCGTCGAGCGGATCGTCGAGCGCCCGCTCCGTCGGCGCCTGCCCGACACGCGTAACGCGACGACTCATAAATTCGACGTCGGCGGCCACGAGGGATACATCACCGTCGGCTTGTACGACGACGGTTCCCCCGGCGAAATCTTCATCCGGATGGCCAAGGAAGGAAGCACCATCGGCGGCCTGATGGACACCATCGCGACGCTGGTTTCCGTGAGCCTGCAATACGGCGTGCCGGTCGAATCACTGGTCAGGAAATTCGAGCACGTGCGGTTTGAGCCCAGCGGCATGACGCGCAATCCCGAGATTCCGTTTGCCAAGAGCCTGGTCGATTACATCTTCCGCTGGCTGGCGATGGAATTTGTGCATGGTTATCGCGACGCCAATGCGCCGCGACGCGAATCGCGATCGCAGGGCGCGATGGAATCGAAATCAGCGCCGACTCTCCCGCAGGCTTCCACGAATGAGTCCGCGCCTGCCGCCCCCGGAAAAGAGGGAAATGGCCACGGTCCTCGCCTCGAAGCGGACCCGGCCAGGAGATTCGCGTACACCGACGATGAGATGAAAACGGCCAAGACGCCGCAGACCGATGCGCCGGTCGGCTCTAATCTTCGGCTGGCAATCGTTCCCGATGCCCTCAGCAAACACAGCTCCGAGCTTCAGGCGGACGCTCCGGCTTGCGATGTCTGCGGCAGCATCACCGTGCGCAGCGGAACATGCTACAAATGCCTCAACTGCGGAAATTCCATGGGATGCAGCTGATTCGGGCCGTCCCCTTCGGTGGGAATCTAATCAGGATGAATCTCTCGCAGCTTGCGAGCCAGGAGTTGCTCGCGACGCTGGGCGGCGCGATCGAGCCAATCCCGCAATGAATCGCCGTGCCGGGGATCGAGCATGGATAAGACCGACGAAAGCTGCGACTGCAATCGATGAAGGCTTTGTCGCAAGTTATCGGCGTTGTCGAGCAGAATGTCGCGCCACAGCGCGCCGTCGCCCCCGGCAATGCGCGTCGTGTCGAGAAAACCCTGGCCGCACAGATCCAATGAGGGGTCTTCCTGCATCGCCACCAGCGCGGCCGCCAGGACGTGCGGAAGATGGCTGACATCCGAAAGACGGCGATCGTGCTCGTCGGGGTCAAGGCGGATGGTGCGCATGCCGAGCAATCGCCAGAATTCATCCATTCGCTGAAGGGCCGTCGGCTTGGTTTTGGCCGAGGGAGTGAGGATGCACAGCGCGTTTCGGAATAAATCAGCGCGGGCAAACTCTACCCCTCGCTTTTCGCTGCCGGCCATCGGATGACTGGCGGCAAACTCGGTGGAATCCGGAAGGATCGACTCGGCCAGTCGCACGATCGCCCGCTTGGTGCTCCCGACATCCGTCACGGCGCAGCCCGTTTCAATCGCGGGCGCGATCGTCGTCAGGATCGATTCGAAAAGACCGACCGGCGTGCAAAGAATGACTAAATCCGATCCAGCAACGGCGGCTTTGGGATCTGCCGCGCCGGCGTCAATCGCCCCGACTTCCAGGGCGCGATCGAGAGTGGATTGGCGATGGCCGTAGCCGACAATGCGGCATTGCGGACGCAGCGAGCGTAACGCCAATCCGATGGAACCCCCAAGCAAACCGACGCCGAGAATGGTCAATTGTCGCGGCCACATGTTTCCGAGCCTATACGCCCGCGGGCGTTTGCGCCAAGGCGTGCAGCACATAATCGTACGCCGCCCCCTGCACCAGATGATGGGGCGCGACGATGAGCGTGGGAGGCTTGGCCCGGCCGGTTCCGCGCGTAATCGGCTCCTCAAACCCCGCGACGAGGCGGCGGGCATTTTTCCCGTGAACGACTCCGACGCCGTATTCCACGGAAAACACGTAACGATGCCTCTCCCCCTGGGCACAAAACAACAAGTCGCGCACGCGGATATTTGCCGGCCCCGGCGTCGGCAGCCGGTCCGCCAGCCGATGCGCTAAACCCAATCGGTCCCCGGCGCTATAGTGCATGTCCCATTGCCGGGCCACGCGCTGGAATCGGCGGCGGCGGCGAAACGCGACGATCACCTCGACGACAACCGCGTATGCCATCAACAGCAGAACCAGCGATAAAAATTGGAGCGGGGACAAGGTCGCAATTGGCTTTCCGCCGGCCCAAACCGGCCATCTTTATTTGTCCGGACGCGGCTTGAGCGCGCCGTCGGTTGTGGCGGCAGGAGGAGCAGGCGGCGAGGTGCGCGCATCCGTGTCCGTTGGAGTCGCGGGGGCCCCGCCCTTCTGCTCCGCGGCGGGAGCTTTGCCCTTGGGAATATCAAACGTAATTCCATAATCAGGCTCCACCGCGCGAAGCGTTGAACCGATCCACGTGACCAGGCTCGTATAATCCGGGTCCTGGGTCGTGCGGAAAATCCCCTTGAAATTATTCACCTTCGGGTGCGGAGTCGAAGCAAGGTTGCGTGGAAGGCTGTACTGAACCAGCAGAGACGCCTCGGGATGCACCCGATCGATCATCGGCCGCTGCGCCATGCCGTGCCCGAATGCGTCCGCGACTTCGACGTTCTTTCGATAAGTTTGAAGGATATAAAAGTTGGTGTACCAGACCGGCTGCTGGTCGGCGTCGGGATAAAGGAAAAACCCGCCGCTGCCCGTGCCGCCATGACAGCCGCTGGCGGCACAGCCGGCGAGCACTCGCGGTTGAATGCGCCGGCGATAATCCATCAGGGACTTCGGATCGCCGTAGACTCGCACGTCCTTGTTCAGGTTCGCATCACGCTTGGCGGCGATGGCCAGCGCCAAATCGACAGGCTCGGCCGATTTCAAGTCGGCGGCTCCGGACCCCAGCAACGCCAGAAATCTCGATTTCACATTTTCCAGAAATTGAATGCGGACCGTGTCGTCCGGCTGTAGCTCATTGAGTCGAATCGCATTGATATCGTCGGCAGGGAGAAATTTGCTGACAGGCCGCGGAGCGGTCGGCGCGGGGACGGTGGTCTGGGCAGGCGCCGTAGACGGGTGGGACATTAGGGTCCGCTGACTTTCAATGGTGTTCAGCAAAGTGGCGATTTCATCGTTCCCCGGCTGAATCCTCTGGGCCGCCTGGGCCGCTTGCATCGCGAGGTCAAACTCATTGTGCTCCAAGGCCCAGCGAGCCAAATCCATCCGGCCCTTCACATCGTTGGGCCCCAATTTGCTCAGCCGATCCTGAAATTGCGAAATCTGGAGGCTCTCTTCGTAATCGATCGAAAGAATCTGCGATTTGGGAATGGTCAGGACGCCGCCATGAGATGAGATATCCACGCTCCCGTCGGCGGCTTCTTTGATGTCGCCCTCGTATTGATGGCCATCGAGGGTCCTGACCAGCCCTTGCCGGGCCATCAGGACAGAGCTGAGCAAACAGACCAACACCCCGCCCAGCCACCAGTGTCGCATCATGAAATGACTCCTCGCCAGCAATTGGGATGCATCGTAAATCTGTGTGTCAAAACAGGCAAGTTTAGTTCTGCAGGTCGCCAGGAGCGATTTATGAGACTTTGATCGCGGCGATGGCAAAAAAAGGCCGGCCCTCGCGGCGATATTTCCGCTCGAAGTTGGTGCCGACGACTTCCCCCTCGCCTGCCGACGGCGCTCGGCTGTAGTCGATCGGCTTCAACGAAGAATCCCGCAGGACCTGCTCGATCTGCTGAAAATAGTCGGCGTGATCGGTGACGATTTGCACCTTCCCGCCGGGCAGCAGGATGCGATTGATCTCCGCCGCGAATGGGGCCTGAATGAGCCGGCGTTTGTGATGACGCTTCTTGGGCCAGGGGTCGGGGAAATAGATGTGGACGGCGGCCAGCGATGCGTCCGTGATGAATTCGCGCACAAAAAACCCCGCCTCGGCCCTGACGGTTCGCGCATTAAGGCAATGATTGCGGCGCAGCCGATCGCTGGCATACCGCCAGAACCAGCGGGCGTATTCGATCCCGAGGAAATTCGTGTCGGGCCGGGCGCGGGCCTGATCGGCGAGGAATGTCCCCTTGCCCATGCCGATCTCCAGCTCGACTGAATGATCGTTGCCGAAGAGGTCTTTCCAGATCAGCGGTTTTGGCAGCGCATCGACGTCCAATCCAACCGGCTCGACGACCAATTCGCGCGAGGCTTGCATGGAGCACATCTTAAAGGGTAATGATCGATTGCATGCAAGCCCTTCACAGAAATATTGAACTCAAAGCGCGATACGAAGACCTCGCCCAGTGCCGCCGGCTGGCCGAGGCGGCCGGAGCGCATTTTGCCAGGCGATTGGAACAGATCGATACTTATTTCCGGGTGCCGCATGGGCGATTGAAATTACGGCGAATGAATGGCGCCGAGGCGGAATTGATCTGGTACGAGCGATCCGATGCCGCGGAGTTTCGCGACAGCCGATATTACCGTGTCGCCACGGCCGACCCCGACGGTCTCTCGGCCGCTCTAAAAGCCGCCTGCGGCATCCGCGGCGAAGTTCACAAGAGCCGGGATCTGCTCCTTCTGGAAAATATCCGGATTCATCTCGACCAGGTCCGGGGATTGGGAAACTTCATCGAATTCGAAGCGGTGATGAACAATCAGGATTCCGAAATGATGCTGCGAAAATTGCGGTCTTTGCACGCCACCCTGCACATCAACCCGCAAGCGCATTGCCGGACGTCGTATGCCGAACTATTGGGCATCTGAGCAAGTCAATGTTTGAAGTGCCGCTGGCCCGTCAGAATCAGCGCCGCGCCGCGTTGATTCATTAGATCGATCGTGTCCTGATCCTTCAGTGATCCCCCCGGATGAACGATGGCCGTCACACCGGCATCGAGCAGCAACTGCGGTCCGTCGGGAAACGGGAAAAACGCGTCGCTCGCTGCAACAGAACCCGCGACGCGACCCGCTGCTTTTTGAATCGCCAGCCGCGCAGCGCTGGGGCGGTCCATCTGGCCGGCGCCGGCGCCTAAAAGCATGCGATCCTTGCAGACGACGATCGCGTTGCTCTTGACGTGTTTGCAAACCAGCCACGCGAATTGCAAATCCTCTAATTCTTTTGCGGTCGGCGCCCGGCGCGAAGCGACTTTCCAGAGCGCTTGATCGACCCCGGCCAGATCGCGCTGCTGGAGGAGGTAACCCCCGACAATTTTGTGCATGTGCAGTTCGGATCGATCGACCGTCCCCAGCGGCCCAACGGCCAGAAGCCGGACATTTTTCCAGCGGTCCTTGAGCAGAGCGAGTGCGGGCGCGTCGAACGCGGGGGCAACAATGACCTCCAGCAGTTTGTCGATGGAGACAATCGCCTGGGCGGTTTGGAGATCGATGTCCCGGTTGAGCGCGACGATCCCGCCAAAAGCCGCCAGCGGATCGCCTTCAAACGCGCGGCGAAATGCTTCGGCCGCATCCACTCCAACGGCGCAGCCGCACGGCGTCGTATGTTTCACGATGCACGCCGCAGGCTCTGAAAATTCCTTCACGCACCCCAGCGCCGCATCCGCGTCGAGCAAATTGATATACGACAATTCCTTGCCATAAAGCTGCTCTGCCCGGGCGACCGATGCTTCGGGGCTCTTGCGGTCATCCACATAAAGCGCTGCGGACTGGTGCGGATTCTCGCCGTAACGGAGCGATTGCTTACGCGCCAGCAATAGGCGAATCGATTCGGGCAGTTCGGAACTCTCAACATTTTCCGGCTCGATGACACGCTTGAGATACCCGGCGATGGCCGCGTCATACGCCGCGGTATGGGCAAACGCCCGCGTTGCCTGCTTCAAGCGATGCTCGCCGCACGAAGAACCCTCATGCTTGCGAAGGTCCCCCAGGACCTTGTCGTATCGATCCGGCCCGGTGACCACCAGGACAAAGCGGTGATTCTTTGCCGCCGAGCGGATCATCGCCGGGCCGCCGATATCAATGTTCTCAATCGCCTCCTCGAACGTCGTCCCGCTCTTGGCGATCGTCTGCTCGAAGGGATAGAGATTCACGCAGAGCAGATCGATCGGCATGATGCCATGCGATTTCATGGCGGCCTGATGCTCCGGATGATCGCGCAGGCTCAGCAAAGCCCCATGAATTTTGGGGTGGAGCGTCTTGACGCGGCCGTCCATCATCTCGGGAAAGCCGGTGACCTGCGAAACGTCGACGACATTGAGGCCGGCATCGCGCAGAAATTTGGCGGTGCCTCCCGTGCTCAGAAGCTCCACGCCGAATTCGCGCTGCAGCGCCCCCGCGAACTCGGCCAAGCCGGTTTTATCGGAGACACTGATCAGAGCGCGTCGGACTGGGACGAGATCGGACATTCCGTTGAGCTGGGCTTTCGGCGCGGATGACTCCATCACGGAGTCGCGAGGACGATTTCACCAAAGATGCCGGTCGATTGGGTCGGATGGAACGCGACGACCAGCCCCTTCTCCGTGACTGTGTAAATCGTGGAGCTTTTCAGTTTGGCCGCAAAACCGACGAGCTTGTGCTTCCTCGTGGAAAATGCCGTTTCGCCCGTGTCTTTGTTGACGGCCAGGACCGTGTTGGATTCGGTCAGGACATAAGCGAATTGATCGTCCTCCGCCAGAAGACGAATGCCGTCCTTGGCGATCCACTTGGCCGTATGGTACGGGTTTTCGGCGACGGCCTGCTGCTCGATGCCTTCGACGCCGACGAACTGGGATCGGTCGATGGCGGCAAGGCCTTTGCCGGGCACCGGTTGATAAATCGTTTTGTCCGTGACGGCCGGCCCCTCATACAGCGCCTCGCCGGCCACATAGCGCCATTCCAGCTTGCCCGATTCGCTGTTCAGGCAATAAAGAGTCCCATCGGTCGACGCCGCAAAGACGCGCTGATCGGTGGGAAGGGAACCGTGTAACACGGCAATATCGCCATAGATCTTTCCGCTCGTGTCGAAACCGCTTCCTTCGAGCAACGGCCAAAGGGGTGTGCGATCGTCCGCCAAGGCGCGCACCTTTCCATCCTCGCTGCCGATGTAAATCTCCCTTTCACGCGCGCCGGGAAGGCCGTGCATCGGGCCGTTCATCAGGATCGTCCATATGATCGGATTGATTGCCCGCGTGATGTCCACGGCAAAAAATCGGCCGGTCCCCTGGTTGACCGCGATATAGACATTGCTGCCATACGCGAACGGCGGGCTCGTCACGGAATAACCCAGATCGATGGTCCGCTGAGGCCGGCCCTTGTTGTTGAAAACCATCAACTGTTGATCTACCGCGTAGACCAGAAAATTGCCGGACATGACCGGAGCGCCCTTGATGGTATGCCCCGGCTCAACCACCTGATTGGAATAGACCAGGCTCCCGTTATCCGCCGCAAGAACGTAATCGTAATTCTGGTCTGTCAGAATGTGGATGTTGTCGCCCACGAGATAGATCGCGGTTGCTTTATCCCCGTCGGCAAGTTGAAGATGCGCATCCCAACTCTTGATGAAACAGGGTTTGTCCACGACAGTCACCGTCTGCGTCGGGGCCTGGGCTGTTTCGCATCCGGACAGAGCCAAGCCCATCAGGCACACGGCAATCGCCGTCCATGAGCGGCCAGGCAGTCCCCAGGGCGTCGCTCGCCACGGACACGGGAGTTGTCGAATCACGGAGGTCTCCTCGGACTTTGGTTCGGTTTTGGCCCGGATGCCGCCACGGCCCAGGACCCGGTGGGAATGCTCCGAAGGATAGCCGATCCATGCCTTTAGCGTCAAACTACACTTTGACCTGTGACAGCACGAAGTGAGGTAGACTTCGGCAATATTCCATGCCAAAGCGCGTTTATTCATCTGTAAAATGAGTCCTGGCGCGTTGGGAGGTCGGCGATGAGGGCATCGGGGTATTTTGGGCGAATTACGTTGGCGGCCGCGCTGATCGTCGCCGCGCCTCGATTGAGGGCCGATGAACCGGCGAGCCGGCCGGCATCGGTCATTGGCGCCGACCAGCCCGGCGTGTTCCGCGTCGTTAACCGGATGCGGGACGCCATCCTCAAGCTCAACCTCACCGATGAGCAAAAACCCAAAGTGGAAGCCATCTTCGCCGACGCCCGCAAGCAGGCCAATGACATCTTTCAACAAAATCAGGGGCTGCCCGCCCAGCAGCGCATTGCCAATATCGCCCCTCTTTTAAAGTCCATCCGACAGCAGATTTCACAGGTCCTCACTCCCGATCAGTTGAACCAGCTCGGGCAAAATCTCTCTCAAGCCAGGACGGGTCCCGGCTCTGGCCAGACGCTCGGCGGTCCGTTCCCACGTTATCAGGCGATCAAAAATACCCTGCAGAATATGACCCTTTCCTCCGACCAGCGAAAACAAATCGATGATCTCTTCGCCCAGTGGGATCAGCAGATCCAGCAATTGGCGGCTTCCGCGACGGAAGGACAAAACGTACAGGCCCAAGCCCAGCAATTTCGTGAAGAGATGCGCTCCGAGCTGGAGCAAATCCTGACGCCCGAGCAATTGATCCTGCTGCGGGGTTCACTCGATCCACAAACGGCGCCCAAGCTCCCGGCGTCTTCACAGCCGTCCCGTCCGCCGCAGACCCGGCCCACGGTTGCAACTCCTGCCGCTTCCCCATCGGTCCGCACGCCCTCGCCCGACATTGGCACGCCCGCTCCGGATTTTCATCTCTCGGGTTTGAATGGCAATCCCACGTCTCTCTCATCGCTTAAAGGCCAGGTCGTCGTGCTGGAGTTCGGCTCGCTTTCATGCCCGGTCTTCCGCCAACACGCACACGAAATGGAAAAATTGAAAAGTGAATTCGGCGCTCGCGTGCACTTCTTGATCGTCTACACCCGCGAGCCTTTCCCATCCGACGCGGCTCCCGTCGAGCGCAATAAAGACGACGAAATCTACGTCGATCAGCCCAAGGATTACGCCGGACGGACCGCCTTGGCCAAAGAGGTCCGCACCCGGCTACGCATCACCATCCCCATCCTCATCGACACGATGGATGACCAGACCGTCAAAGCCTATGGCGGCTTTCCCAACGGCGCGGTCGTCATCGACAAGGACGGAAAAATCGCCGCCTGCCAGCAATGGACCAATCCCGACTCCCTTCGCGCGGAAATCGAGCAGGCGGAAAACAACTAATCGTATCAGATCGAAACCGCTATCCTCACCACGGGAAGCGAGTGAGAGAACCCCTTTAACTCCACGCTTTGCGCCAATCCCATGATCGGCAATCCCTCCGGCAGCGATTCGGCAACGATCACTTCCGAGGGATTTGCCGCCGTCTGAAGCCGCGCCGCCGTGATTGTCGTCAAACCGATGGCCGCGAAATCCAGCTTGTGATGACTCCCCAGCGCCCCCAGCACCACCGGCCCCGACGCCACGCCCGCCCGCGTCTGCATGTCCCACGTCTCCCCCAGCGTTTTGCGAATCAGTGACACGCGCTGGCATCGCCTCACCAAATCGACGGCAAACGCCACCGCCCGCCTCCGCTGGTCCTCTCCCGTCGCTGCCGCCAGCAGCCCATCTCCCTGATACGAAATCGGCCTCACCTTGTGCAGCGCAAAGAGCGGCACTGCCAATTCAAAAAGGCTCCGCACCGTCGTCATCACCTCATCCGCCGAAAGTTGATGCGCTCGCGGCGTAAAACTCACCAGATCGGCAAACACGATGCTCGCCTCTTCGCGCACCGTCTGCCGCAATTCCGCCATCGGCCGGCCTGAAAATCGCGTCATCACCTGCTCGTACAGTCCGCGCGGATCAACTTCCGCATAAAGCGCATCCACCTGCTCCAGCAGCACCCGGCTGTTGGAGCTTGCGGCTTTCTCCATGGCCGTTTGAAGATGCTTCTGCATCTCCTGCTGGTCCCCTTTGTCGCGCGCCAGTCGAGCGAGCAATAGATACGTCTG
>CAZCKE010000063.1:0-13277 GCA_964499005.1 uncultured Tepidisphaeraceae bacterium | reverse complement strand
CGCGACGTCAACAATGCGGCTCCGAGCGACAGGCCAATAGCGAGCTTCGCGATTAAGGTTTTCATAACGTCTCCTGGGAAACAGGGGAGTTAATCTATCATAGACGCATTGGCGTGCCGAGCGGTGTGCAATTTCTGCTCGGCCACTCTATCGATTACGATTCCCGCCCCATTTCGAGGAGCTTTTATCGACCGGCGGAAGAACTTAGTGGGCTCGGCGATCCTGCTGCTGGCGACGGCGACTTGGGGGACGTCGTTTGTGGTGATGAAGTCGGCGCTGGCCAGTGCCGGGCCGGGAGTAATCTGCTTTGGGCGCTTTGCGATTGCGGCGATCGTGCTATCGCCGTTCCTGCGGGCCAAATGCAAGCTCTGGCTGGCGGGCGGCGAGCTGGGAGTGTGGCTCTTTTCCGGGTACGCCTCACAGACGATCGGGTTGCGGTATACGACGGTGAACCGCAGCGCGTTCATCACGGCGATGACGGTCGTGCTGGTGCCGATGATCGTCACGGGGTTTGGGCGGCGGATTCGGAGACTCACGTGGGCGGCGGCGCTGGTGGCGTTAGTCGGCTGCGGGCTGCTGAGTTACGACGGGAGCCGGCCGAATATCGGGGATGCCTGGACTCTGGTGACAGCCCTGACGTTCGCGGTCTATATCGCGCGGATGAGCGATCATGCCAAAGGGCATCGGCCGCTGGCATTGGCAGCGACGCAGTTGATGGTGATCGCGGCACTGAGCGGAGGATGGGTCGCGGGGACGATGCCACACGTGGTCAGAGTTCCCTGGGGCGCGTTGATCTATCTGGGGCTGTTGTGCACGGCGGTGACGACATGGATGCAGGCGGTGGCGCAGAGCAGCGTCTCGGCGCCGACGGCGGCGGTGATCTTTACGATGGAGCCGGTATTTGCGGCGATCCTGGCGTATTGGGTGAGGCAGGAAACATTGGGGCCGCGCGGGCTGATCGGGGCAGGGCTGATTCTGGTCGCGGCGATTGCGAGCCAGTTTGGAACACCGGATAGTTAAGTTTTGCGGGTAAAATATTCTTCTTCGAGCTGTTTCAGCTTAACACTTAATGCATCGTATTCTTCGGTGAGCTTCTTGCGGCGGGACACGTTTCGGGCCAGTTCCGGGTCGGCAAATTGACCCTGAAATTCGGAGAGGGCAATTTCGGTTTGCGTGATCTGCTGCTCGAGTTCCTCAACGCTGAGCCGGCCGAAGGGACGCTTCCAGGGGTTGTCGGCTTTTTCAGCGGGTGGAGGAGGCTGCTGCTGCCTTCCCTGGTTTTTTTTGGAATCGGATTTTTTGGAGTCGCTTTTTTTTGCCTGCGCGGCAAGCTCGGCCTGGCGCTTGGCCCAGGCGGTGTAGTTGCCCGAGAAATCGACAATCTTCGGTGGCTGGAGAACCAGCAGCCGCGAGACGACGCGGTCGAGAAAGTAACGGTCGTGACTGACGCAGAGGATCGTCCCGGGGAAATCTCGCATCGCCTGCTCGACCGCCTCAGCGGAAGGAATGTCCAGATGGTTGGTCGGCTCGTCGAGGAGCAGAACGTTGGGCTGGTCGAGCAAAAGCTGGGCGAGAGCAACGCGGGCACGCTCGCCGCCGCTGAGCAGGCTGATCGGTTTATCGATCGCTTCGCCGCGGAAAAGCATGAGGGAAAGGACCTGAAGCAACTGGGCGTGGGAGGCTTCGCGGTCTCCTTTGACTTCCTCGGCGACGGTGTTCTCGGGGTCAAAGTCTTTGAGGGTCTGATCGTAATAGCCGATCTGGAGATTGGCCCCCCACCGCACGTAGCCTTCGTCGGCGTCACGACGGCCGAGCAACGATTCGAGGAGAGTCGTTTTACCTGAACCGTTGGGACCGATGATTCCGATGCGCTCGCCGCGCTTGATCTCGATGGCAATGTCCTGCCAGAGAACACGATTGTCGTAGGCTTTGGAGAGACCCGAGACACTGAGGACGCGATCGCCGGCGCGTTGGTCAGTGGAAAGTTTGACGCGGATTTTCTTGTCGGTGCGAACGGCCTGGACGAGGGATTCGCTCTTGAGGGTTTCGAGGCGTTTGAGCCGGCCCTTGGCCTGACGGGCGCGCTGGCCGGCCTGGAATCGGCGGATATATTCCTCCTGCTTCTCTACGTATTGCTGCTGTTCCTTGTGGGCACGCTGCTGAGTGAGCTCATGCAATTGCCGCTGCTGGGCGAAGGAGGAGTAGTTTCCGGGGTAGCTCTTGATCCGGGCCTCGGTGAGCCAGGCGATGCGCGTGGCCAGGCGGTCCAGGAGATAGCGGTCGTGGCTGATGATCAGGACGGCGCCGCTGAACTCGGCGAGGTATTCCTCCAGCCAGGCGATGGCGGCCAGATCGAGGTGGTTAGTCGGCTCGTCGAGCAGGAGCAGATCGTTCTGATCAACTAGAAGCTTGGCCAGCGCCAGTCGGGAACGCTGGCCGCCGGAGAGAGTTTTGACGGGTTGCTCCCAGGTTTGTTCGTCGAGCCCGACGCCCAGGAGAGTCGCTTCGAGGCGGTGCCGCCAGGCGTAGCCACCGGCGAGGTCAAACTCGTGCTGGGTTGTTTGGTATTTGTGGAGAATTTTGTCGAGTTCGTCGCCGGTCAGGTGGGCCATCTCGTGCTCGAGATCACGCATGCGATGGGAGAGATCGTGCAGCTCGGCAAAGGCAGTCTCCGCTTCGTCAATGACGGTGTTGGCGTCATCGAGGGCGGGTTCCTGCGAGAGGTGACCAAGCTTGATGCTCCTGGCGATGGAGACTTGGCCGGCATCGATGGCGAGCTTGCCGAGGAGGACTTTGAAGAGGGAGGTTTTTCCGGAGCCGTTGTCGCCTATGAAACCGACGCGCTCGCCCTGATCGATCTGGAAGGAAAGCTTGTCAAACAGGATTCGCTTGCCGAAGGTGCGTTCGATGTTGGTGAGTGTGGCGATGGCCATGGCGGTACGTCTTAGGGTTCACTTTATGCCGTGGCGGCGCGGGAACGATTTTCGATTTCGCGGAGCAAAGCATCCGCGCCATCGAGGCCGGCGGTACGCGCAGTGCGGGCGGCGGCGGTAGCGGCCGGAAGATCGGGTGGGGTCTGGTTCATCAATGCCAATGCCTTGAAGTAGGCGGCTTCGCCGAGCATCGAATTGCGGGCCAGGGCGGCATCGAACCATTTGATGGCATCCACATGGCGGCCCTGCTCGAGGAGGACGCGGCCGAGAGTGGACATGCACTGTTCGCTGGCGTTGAGGGCCTGTGAAAACTCATTGGCGGCAGAAATCGCCTGATCGTACTCGCGAAGCTGGAGGTACAGGAGCATCAACTGATTCAACGTGACGGAGTTGGCCGGACTGGCCCGCAGGCTGTTGTACATCTGGATCGCCTGCTGCATTTGCTGCTGCTGATTGGCGCTGGCGTGATGCTGGAGCTGCTGGGCCGACGTGCGAAAGCGGGTGCCACAGTTGGAGCATTGGCACAGGGTCCATTTGGCGCCGATGGGAATCAGGGGGACATAAAAGATCGTGAACCAATTCCGCACTGATTTGTTCTGGAAATAGGCCTGTTTGGAACAATTGGGGCATACCGCCTGAATGGGCTCCCCTTCATCCGAAACGACGTTGCGAGTGCCGAAGAGGATCAGGAAGAAGCCTCGGCGGCGGCGGAGTCGGTTGGAAAGGACGAGGTCGGGCATACGAGCGTCACACTTTACTGTGGGGTGGGCCAGTGGCATAGAGCGGTGGAGTCCGTTGGAGATTGAAAAAATGTTCCCTAATCAGCCTGCCTATTCCGATGAATACATGGGAACAGCGGGAAATGACGCAGTTTTTTGTTGAGCAAGGAGATCGTAAGATGCGAATCATGATCTGGCGAACGATGTTGGCCATGGCGGCGTGCGCGCTTTGCGGGGGATGCGAGTCGGTGGGATTTGAGATTTTGGAGCCGCACGAGTTTACGGGACACATCTCGGCGAATCGGGATACGCATTTTGGGATGGGTGGGTTGGAGTATCCCTTCCAGGCCGCCGGAGGAAGGGTGGTGGCCAAGATTTACAATCATCAGGAAATTGAGGTCGAACTGATGGGGGACCGAAGCGTGGTGGTGGATCCGTCCGGGGAGAGTCACCCGCTTCACGATCAAACGATCGCACCCGATTCGTTTATCCGGGAGATTTTCCCGCCGTTCCCGCCGCGCGATGAGGAGCCGGGACCGGCGATTCATTTTGGGGTGTTTTATGGGCAGGCGCGGGAGACCGATCAGCGAGTGCAGTATCTGGACCTTGACGAGAGCGCTTATCACTGGGAATGGAATGGCGCGACGGAGGTCAGGATCACGCTGGTCTATTTGACGTCGACCAAAAAGTTGGAGCATACGTTTGTGATTCGGAAGTTGAAAAAGTGAGATGGGGGCGCGCGAGGGGCGTAGCGGAGAGTGGGCGTGTAGGATGGGGTCATGAACGGTTGGTGGGCGCTGGTTTTCCTCGCGGTGTTTCTGATCGGGGTGACCAAAAGCGGATTTGGCAGCGGCGTCGGCCTGATGATCGTGCCGATGATGGCGATCGCGCTGGGTCACATTCCCGGGCGCGGGTCGGAGGCGGCGCTGGGGCTGCTGTTGCCGCTGCTGATCGTGGGGGATTTCGTGGCGGTGTCGCAGTATTACAAATTATTTTTCGGGCCGGGGAAGGATCGGACGGCCGGGGCGATTCTGAAGCGGCTGTTGCCGGGGACGGCGGTCGGGGTGGTGCTGGGGGGAGGGTTGCTATGGGCATTGCATCAGCGAGCGGAATTGGTGGGCGCCTTGATGCGGATCGAGATTGGAATCGAATCGGTGCTGCTGGTGTCGCTCCATTGGTGGCGGATGTGGCGCGGGATGCAGGAGCATTTGATGAAGGAGCCGTGGCGGTCCCATCTCACCGGCGGGTTTTCAGCAGTGAGTTCGACGCTGGCGCATGCGGCAGGGCCGATCGTGGCGATGTATCTGTTGCCTCTGCGGATGGAACGGCAACTGTACGTGGGAATGTGCGCGGTTTATTTCTTCCTCTTGAATACGGCAAAGCTGCCGGCGTATTGGGCGAGCGGGCAATTCGCGAGGGCGGAGATTTCGTTTACGGCGAGATTTTTACCGCTGGTGTTGGCCGGGGCGGTTTTTGGGAAATGGCTGAACAAACGAATGAGCGATCGGATTTTCACCACGTTCGTCTATGCGGTAACGTTTGGGCTGGGGTGGTACATTCTGGTGGATGGAGTCGTGCAGATTGCAAGGAAGTGAGAGCGCGATGGGCTTAGCACGCCGCGGCCCCTGCCCCGAAGATCGGGGGAGGAGAAAGAGGGGAAGTGAAATGCGATGGTGATCGGAATTCTGAGCGATACGCATGATCGGGCGGACGCGATGGCGGCGGGGCTCGAGGCTCTGCGCGCGGCGGGAGCGGAATTTTTCGTGCACTGCGGCGATATCGGGGGCGAGGCGATGCTGGACCTGCTCGCGGGATTGCCGGGCCTGTTTGTGTGGGGGAACTGCGATTTTGATCGGGCGGATCTGACGCGCTACGCGGTGAGCCTGGGGATCGATTGCCGGGGAGAATTTGCGGACCTGGAAGTCCAGGGGAAAAAGATCGGGATCACGCATGGGGACAATCCACGGCTGATGAATCTGGCGGCGGCGCGGCAATACGATTACTTGCTGCATGGGCATACGCATGCCGTCCGGGATGAGCGGGCAGGGAAATTAAGGATCATCAACCCCGGAGCGCTGCATCGGGCGGCCAAGAAGACGGTGGCGGTGCTTGACCCGGTTCGGGATAGCCTGCGCTATCTGACGGTGGAAATCTGAGGCATTTGGGTTGAGGCGCTTTCATGTCCTAAGATGTGGGAAAGATGGCAGACGACTCGTCTAAAACGACGCCGGAAGGGGGCGCATGGAAAATCCGCAGCTTTGAGGCGGCGGACCTGGAGACGTGCCGGAAACTGTACGTCGAGGGTTTGCTGGGCGGGGTGCTGGCGGAGAATGACACGGGCCTGGACATCGACGACATCGGCACGGAATACATGGAGCGTTCAGGAAGCCATTTCTGGGTGGCGCAGAACGACGCGGGGGAAGTGGTGGGAATGATCGGAGTGCAGCATCACGAGCCGGGAGTGGCGGAGATGCGTCGCTTGCGAGTAAGGCAGGATCATCGCCGCCGGGGGATCGGCAGCGCGCTGATTGAAACGGCGCTGCGGTTTTGCGAGGAGCGGGAGTATCTGAAGATCACACTGGACACGTTCGTGGAGCGGGAAGCGGCAATCAAGTTATTCAAGAAATTCCGGTTCCATCACGATCACACGCGGACAGTGGGCGAGAAAGAGTTAATGTATTTCTACGTGGATTTGTACACGGGGGTTCCGCGCGCGTTCAAAGAGAGCGATGGGAACGACCCGGGGTGATGATGCGGGCGCCCTGACAGAAGCGGATCACCGCGCCTCTTGGGGAGCCCCTTCTTCGCCGCGAGCGCCGGGGGAATCGTTTTTGGGAGTCCAGGCGTAAAAAAGCTTGCCGATGGTGTCGGCGGTCATCACGGCCATGTCGGAGCGGACTTTGTTTTCGGCATCGTTGCTGTCGCGGACCCATTCGGTGGGGACGACGACGGGCTGGCCCATGTCGGCGCCGCTGGGCCAGAGCGTTTCAGCAGTGGAAGCGTCGATGACCTTGACCTGGGCGCCGACGATTCCGTGGGCAGCCCCCCCGCCGGAGGGACGGTCGATTTCGGCGCGGGTGATGTTGACATAGACAATTTGCTTGGCGCCGACGTTTCGGCCGATGGAAGCGATGGTCATGTTGCGATATGCGTCGCCGGCGGTGTCGCGGAGCTTTTCAAGCTTTTGGGGATCGATGGTGGGGGCGAGATCGTTTTCCTTAAAGGTTTTGACAAGTGCGTAGTTGAGTTGCTCGGGATCAAAACCATTGCTCAGGACGTGGTTATAGCTTTCCACAAAGACGAGGGTGGGCTGCTTGAGAAGGGTGTACTGAGCGGGGACGGCGTTGGCACCCTTGGTTTTGAAGAGAACGGCGCTGAGGAGCTGGCAGCCGCTGTTGAGCGTCAAAGCCAGCAAGGCAGAAAGGCCGACGAACCTAGAGGCGATCCGGACATTCCGCGCGGTCATTTGTCCTCCGGCGGGTGGGAAATGAAACGCTTGGCCAATTCGGTGGTCAGGACGTCAAGAGTTCGGCGGAAGAGGACCTGATCATCTTCCATGCCGGCAACGCCCTCACTGGGGGCATGAGGAGGATAGAGGCCGGCGATGTGTTCCTCCTGATAGGCGACTTTGCTTTTGCCGCCGGAAATTTCGATCACCTTGAGATTGACGACGATGTCGCCGCGGGAAAGATCGACGGCTTCGACGGGATGGAGCGAAACGCTAGCAACCTCGACATAAATGAGCCGTGTCACGCCAAGACGGGGAGCAACCTCCTCGGCGGGATCGAATCGCATTTCGGGATGATCTTCCTGAAAGCGGAGGATGTCATCGATCTTGGCCCAGCGGACCTCCTTGACTTCATCGGCGCCGCTGGCGGCGGCTTGCTGGAGCTTGTCCTGAAGGTCCTTGGCAATGTCGGGTTGGATGGCGGGATGATCGATGGTGACGCCGCGGTCCGCCCAAGCCATGATACCGACGTTTTGCTTTTGCAGGCCGGCATACGAGGCGGCGACGTCAGGTTGGGGAAGCGTGCTGGCGGCTACGCCGAGCAATTGGCACCCGGCCAATATGGCGAGTAGCGGGAAAAAGGCAGCGCGGGCGACCCGCGCGATTGTGGGGGCCCGCCTCGGGGATGCGACGTTCGGTAATGCAAATCTCATTGGAGTTTCCTCGGGAATCGGCATGGATTTTCGAGAATTATTCAATGATTCAACTCTTCAATGACGCCAGCCGTCAATGCCGTGGACGTGAATGAATATCTTCCAAGCCCAAGCGATGATAGCAAAGGAAATCAGCGGAAGAACGTAATAACGGGCGCGAATAAACAAAGCCAGGCGATGAGCGGCGCGGCCTGAGACGGCAATGTAGAGCCCGGTCCAAAAAGCGATGACGGCAAGGACCGCAATGACGGTGCCCATGGGCTGGATGTAAAAGCTGGCGACGAGATTGCCGCGGGCAAACCAGGAGAAGCTGGTGGTCATGCCGCACGAGGGGCAGGGAATTCCAGTGCTTTTGAGAAAAGCGCAGTCGGCCAGGCCCAAAGCCGTGTGAGTACCGGTGCCTGTGGGGCTGGGTTTCAAGTGGAGGGCAATGAGCAGGAGGGTGAGACATCCAAGACTGACCAAGAGTGCCGCCGCGCGACCTGCCGTGGACAGCGTAACAGGCTCAATGCGAGGCGAATAGATGAACGGCACTTCCGCCAGCATGGACAAATAAATGTACCGCTGACCCCCCGTTGAAGCAAACTTATGCTCTGCATGCATGCGCCGCGCACACACAAGATTACCGCAATGTCCATCGTTTTTGGCTTAACGGGCAGATCACTATCTATTAAGATTCCAGGGCAGGGAATCGATCGTGGAATTCATGTGCGTGAGGCGGCACTGACACAACTGCTTTGTTCGCTACCGTTTAGAGGTCGATAATGTTCAAGCATCAGGAAGACCACATCACGGTACTTTGCATTTGCGCTGATTCGCGGACGAGCGGGGAGGAATCGGGGCGGGTGCGGTTTCGGCGGATCGGGAGCGGCCGGCGGGGGCTGGACCTGCTCCGGAAAGCGAAATTCGATTTTCTGTTGGTGGGTCTTGAGATGCCCGATATGTCGGCATGGGATTTCCTGAGGTTGTTGCGCACGGCATGGCCCCAACAAGGTTGGGGACTGGTCGGTCAGCGGATAACACATGCACAACAGTCGACAGCGCGGATGTTTGGGGCCGCGGCGCTGTTTGATTCGATCCCAGATGACGCGGAATTGATCCGTCTCACCGCCCATGCGCGGCATCAAGCGATCGCCCGGACGCTGTCGGGAGAGTTTGAGCACAGTGGTAGTTCGCCCCAGACAGTCCAGAGCGGACAATATTGAGCGGCCCATGTGGATTCAACGGTTTCAAGCGAACGTTAATGCTGCAATAAATCGTGATATTCCCCTTTTCGGGATTTGCACTGATCGGTAGGATGAATATCCGGTAGGAGATTTTGGGGACGATTGCGCCGCGATTGCAGCCGACACAGTGGCCGTTATTCCCGGAGCGGGGCCCTAAGGATTGGATTTGGGAAGGTGGAGCGATGCGCTGGGCCAAGGTGGGTCTGTTAGTGTCGACCACGGCAGCAGGCGTGCAGCTTTGCGCGGCTGGTTGGCGGCCGGCCAATGGGGCCAACGTCACCGATACACTGGTCGATCAAAACTCGTCGGTGCGGATCAATCTCAATGGCCCAGCATCGTTGGCTAACGGAGCCGTGGGTGTCAATCGATGGATCGTAAACGGAACGAGTGATTTGAATCTGCAATGGTTCTGTTTCCGCGTGGGATCGGGGTCTCAATCAAGCCTGGATACGCTGAACCTGGTCGGGTCGCCGACGCCGGTTTCATCCAATAGTGACGCCCAGCCGAATTTTCTTTCGACGACCTATCAAACAGCGCCGGCGGCAGCCAATCCGTTTACGATCAACATCACGTACAACCTGACGGGGGGGCCCATCGGATCAGCGTCGTCGGACTTGGCCGAAGCGATTACGATCCAGAACACGGGGACGGCAACGCTGCCGTTCCACTTTTTTGAATATTCGGATTTTGCGCTGGGCGGGGCGACATCGCCCCAAACGGTGGCAATCACGGGAGGGCACACTGCGACGGTGACCGATCCCGTGCTGCACATCATCAGCACGACGGGCGTGACGCCGCTGCCTTCATTCTTCCAGGCCGGCGCGAAATCGCCGTCGCCGACGCTGCTGGATGAATTGAATACGATCTCGAATTTGCAGTTGGACAACAATACGACGTCATCGACCCCAACGAATACGACGGAATGGGCGTTTGAATGGGATGTGAACCTGGCGCCTAATGATTCGCTGGTGATCTCGGTGGATAAGAACCTCCGGGCGGTGCCGGAGCCGGCAACGACGACCGCATTGCTGGGGCTGGGTTGGTTATTTCTGATCCGGCCCAGACGAAAGCGCTGATGGCAAGTGACGCGGACAATGGAATTGTGAAGAGTTAGGATGATGAATATGCCGCCGTTCAACAGAACATCAACACGCCAATGCACCGGAGGCGAGAGGCGGCATGGCGCTGGGACATGGGGGGTTGCGGCGGTCTTGGCGCTGGGCGCGATCGTTTTAAGCTCGGCCGACGCGCAGGCTGGAGTATTCACATTGACCAGCACGGACGGTTTGACAGTCATGCAGGTCAATCCAAACGGTTCTCCCCTCACGCCCGGCGTTGATTCATTGACGATCAATGGCTCGCCGCAGGTGGAGCAGCAGTGGTTCTGGTATCGGCTGGGCCCGACGGGATCGCTGGTTTCGCTGGACACTCTGAGCCCGGCATTTGTGACGCTGCTAAATACGTCGACATCGAATGTCCTTCCGATCCCCAATTCGCAGACCGGCACTCAGCAGACGGGCAGCCTGTTTAACGTCCTGAACCTTCAGTACAACGGGACCTACACCACCGGGAGCGGGAGCGCGAATTTCTCAATCGACGTCAACTACCAACTCACCGGGGGCGGTTCGCAGAAGGCGAGCATCAACGAAACCATCCGGATTGCCAACGGCCTGGGCTCGACGATCTCGCTGCCGATTCAGTTTTTCCAGTTCAATCATTTTGATTTGAACGGGGATACGACGCATCAGAACGTGGCGATTGAGCCGGACCCGACTAACAATCCGGGAAGCCCGTCGTTTTATATCAGCGCGAATCAGTTCAATAGCGATCCGGGCTTGGGAAGTCAGGACGAAGTGCTGGCGCTGAATCCCAATTTTTACGAGGCGGATTCGGGCGGGCTCAATCCTTTGCCGGGACTGGGGGCTCATCTGGCCGGAAATGCGACGCTGCCGCCGGGGCCCAATACCGCCGGGCCGGGGGATGTGACCTGGGCGTTTGAATGGGATTTCACTTCCGGCAGCCCAACGAGCAACGACTACGGGGTCATCGCGCCGGGGGACTCTGAAATCATCAGCAAAGTGCGCACGATCACGGTGCCGGAGCCGGCCTCCTCGATCGTGCTATTGGGATTGGGCGGACTTTGGCTCACCCGGCGGTCGCGGCGCTCGGCCGTGGCACAATGACCCTCTCCGGTTACTCACTCTTGGCATAAGAGGCATTTCTTTGTCACGCGGGAGCGCGTTCTTTATCGCGCGAAGCTCTTTACTGCACAATACGTTCGGGGTGGACACCGACGATGGCGGGCATCCAAATGGCCAGGAGCAAGGCCAGGATGATCAGCACCAGGCCGATTTCGGCGACGATGAGCAGGATTTGCACGACGCGCTGGGTGGCGGTCATGCAGTCGTTTTAACCTGGGATTTGGCGGCGTCAAGTTTGAATAGGATCTTCTCTTGATCCGGGGTCGCATCTCACTATTCTCTAGCAACTTTTGCGGAGCCAAGCATGCTGGATCGTTTTCGTTTGGGCGTTTGTCATTACCCGGAACATTGGCCGGCGTCGAAGATGGAGTCGGATTTTCGCCGGATGCGGGACGCGGGGATCGATCTGGTGCGCATGGGGGAAGGCGCCTGGAGCTATTGGGAGCCACGAGAGGGGGAATTTCAATTCGATCTGTTCGATCGTGCGATTGAGCTGTGCGGGAAGCACGGGATACAAGTCATTCTGGGGACGCCGACGTATTGCGGGCCGGCGTGGGTGGCGGAGAAATATCCGCAGACGTTGCGGTGGGATTTCAACCGCCGGGTGATGGCGCACGGATCGCGGCGTAATTTCAATTACACGTCGCCGGATTATCTGCGGCTCTCGGACCGGATCTGCACGGCGCTGGCGGAGCATTATCGCGATGCAAAGCCGGTTATCGCATGGCAACTCGACAACGAATTCAATTGCCACATGGACGTCAGCTATGCGCCCAGCGACACACTCGCATTTCGGCAGTGGCTGCGGCAAAAATACAGGACGTTGGGTGCGCTGAACCAGGCATGGGGGACGAAATTCTGGTCGCAAGTATATGACGACTGGGAACAGATCGATCTTCCGGCCCCGACCTCGGCGCCGTTGAATCCCAGCGTGCTGCTGGACGAGTCGCGGTTCCTGAGCGATTACGTCGTGCGGTTTGCCGCGAGGCAGGCGAAAATTTTGCGATCGTTCAATAAGCGCTGGCAGATCACGCACAACGGGCTGTTCAGCAACGTCAATGGGCCGGATCTGATGGGCGCTCTGGATTTCTTCTCGCACGATCAATATCCGCTGTTCGCGGCAGATTGGCCCGCCCGGGCGGACTCGCTCGTGCAGGCGCGGAGCCTGTCGTTTCCATATGGCATTCTCGAGCATCAGTCGGGGCCGGGCGGGCAATTGTCGTATCTGCAACGGATGCCTCGACCGGGCGAGATCCGGCTGTGGTCCTGGCAGAGCGTGGCGCACGGGTCGAGCTTTGTAAGTTTCTTCCTGTGGCGCACCTGCCCGTTCGGGGTGGAAATGCACTGGCATGGGCTGCTGGACCAGGATAATCGCGATACGCGGCGTCTGGCAGAAGCGAAACTGACCGGCGAAGAAATGCGGAAGCTCCCGGGCGATTTTTTCGCGGCGGCGCCGGTCAAACGCGCCGCGGTCCTGCGCGATTACGACAACGAGATCAACGAGCGGCGGATCAACACCTATACCAAATCCGGCGCGGGCGAGCATTCCCGCTGGATGGCGGCGCTGGCGCGGCGGCATATTCCTGTGGATTACGTCTGGCCGGCGTCGTCATGGGCAGGGTATTCGGTGCTGATCGCACCGCACCAGAAGATCGTGACGGAGGCACTGCAAAAGAAATTGGAGCAATTTGTGCAAAGCGGGGGGACGCTCGTGCTGGGAGCGCAAGCCGGCTTCAAGGACATCAATGGGCATATCGTGCAGAAGACGGCGCCGGGGCTATTGGCGAAGTTGGCGGGAATCGAGGTCGAGGATTGGTCCACGGTCGCGGACGGGAAAACACAGCGCATCCGTCTCGACAGCGGCAAAGAGATTCATTGCATGGCGTTTGTCGAACGATTGAGGCTGATGGGCGCCCAGCCGATGGCGCGATGGGTGGGCGAAGACACTCCCCTGGAGGATGCCCCGGCAATCACCTGCAATCGCGGGGGACAGGGAACGGTGATTTTCGTGGGGAGGAACCGGGAACACGAAGCGTA
>CAZCKE010000062.1:0-13296 GCA_964499005.1 uncultured Tepidisphaeraceae bacterium | reverse complement strand
GGGAACCGTGGCGGCGGGCGGGGCCAAGGCCAAGGCGGTTCAAATTTTGATCAGCGGCGATTCGGGCGGGACGGGAGCGTCGCCTCTGACGAGCATCAAATATGCGGGCATTCCGTGGGAGATGGGCGTTTCCGAGACGCAGCAGACGCTGGTGGCCAACGATCTGCGCGGGCGGATTGTTTTGCAGACCGACGGGCAGATGAAGACGGGGCGGGACGTGGTGATCGCGGCGCTGCTGGGGGCCGAGGAATTTGGTTTCAGCACGGGGCCGCTGATCGCGACGGGCTGCATCATGATGCGCGTGTGCCATCTGAATACGTGCCCAGTGGGAATCGCGACGCAGGACCCGGATTTGCGGAAGAAATTTGCCGGCAAGCCGGAGCACGTCGTCAACTTCATGTTCTTCATCGCCGAGGAAGTACGGCGGTACATGGCGGAGATGGGGTTCCGTAAGTTTGTTGACATGATCGGGCAAGCGAGCAAGCTGGAATTTGTCGATCTCAGCACGCACTGGAAGGCCAAGGACCTGGATTTGTCGGTGATCTTGCATCAGCCGGAAGTGAGCGGCAAGGTTGCGATCCGCAACGTGCAGAAGCAGGATCATGGGCTGGAGGCGGCGCTGGACAACAAGCTGCTGGAATTGGCCAAGGCTGCTCTGGACAGCGGCGAGAAAATTGCCGCCGAGTTGCCGATCAACAACGTCAACCGGACCGTCGGCGCGATTCTCTCCAGCGAGATCGCCAAGAAGTACGGCCACGCCGGTTTGCCGGAGAACACGATCCATTTCAAATTCAAGGGTTCAGCCGGCCAGAGCCTGGGATGCTTTTTGGCCAAGGGCGTGACGCTGGAATTGGAAGGGGACGCCAACGACTACTGTGGCAAAGGCCTGTCCGGTGGTCGCGTGATCATCTATCCACCGAAGGATTCGACGTTTAAGGCGGAGGAGAACATCATCGCCGGCAACGTGATCTGCTACGGCGCGATCAGCGGCGAAATTTACCTGCGCGGCGTGGTGGGCGAACGGTTCTGCGTGCGCAACAGCGGCGCTGAGGCCGTCGTTGAAGGCGTGGGCGATCATGCCTGCGAATACATGACCGGCGGCCGCGTGGTCGTGATCGGCCCGACCGGGCGCAATTTCGCGGCGGGCATGTCGGGCGGAATCGCGTATGTCTACGACACGTCGGGTCAGTTCAAGGATTTGTGCAACCTGGAAATGGTCGAACTGGAGCGCCCCGACCGGCCCGAGGATGTAAAAACCATCCGACGCCTGCTGGAAAGTCATTTCAAGTACACGGGAAGCACAGTTGCCAAGGCGATCCTGGATGATTTTGGCAGAGAGATTAAATGGTTCGTGAAGGTGATGCCGACGGATTACCGGCGCGTGCTGGAACATCAGGCGGAAGTGGAAGAGCGAGCGAAGAAGCTCGCACAGCGGCAGGCATAACTGGATTGTGGTTCGTTGGAGTTCGAAGTGGGCAACAGTTGGATTGAACCGCAGAGGCGCAGAGGACGCGGAGAAGAAAAAATAGGGTTTTCTCTGCGTCCTCTGTGCCTCCGCGGTAAAAATAAAGATGTGAAAATGAATTAAAGGCTGAAGGTTGAGTTTTGGTTTATCGAGGATGTTGGGTCATTAGGAACTGGAAATGGGCAAGCCCACGGGATTCAAAGAGATTGGTCGGGAGACACCCAAGCGGCGCGAGGTGAAGCTGCGCGTCAGCGATTGGAACGAAGTGTACCTGGATCTGCCGGAGGAGAAGCTTCGCAAGCAGGGGTCGCGGTGCATGGATTGCGGGGTGCCGTTCTGCAATTCCAATCATGGGTGCCCGCTGGGGAACATCATCCCGGAGTGGAACGACCTGGTTTACAAGAACCGCTGGCATGATGCGCTGGAGATGCTGCTCAAGACCAATAACTTTCCGGAATTTACCGGGCGGATTTGCCCGGCGCCGTGCGAAGAGGCGTGCGTGCTGGGGATTAACGACAAGCCGGTGACGATCAAGAACATTGAATTGTCGATCATCGAGCATGCGTTCGAGCAAGGGTGGATCAAGCCGCAGCCGCCGGAAACGCGCACGGGCAAGAAAGTGGCGATCATCGGCTCGGGGCCGGCGGGGCTGGCGTGCGCGGCGCAGCTCAACAAGGCGGGACACAGCGTCACCGTCTACGAGCGGGCCGACCGGATCGGCGGGTTGCTCATGTACGGCATCCCGCACTTCAAGCTGGAAAAGCAGTTCGTCGATCGCCGCGTGAAAATCATGGAGGAAGAGGGGATCGCGTTTGTCACCAGCGCCAATGTGGGCGTCAATGTGAAGGTGGATGATCTTCGGCGGGATTTTGACGCGATCGTGCTGTGCGGGGGGGCGACCAAGGCGCGCGAGCTCAACGTGCCGGGCCGCGATCTCAAGGGAGTTCACCTGGCGATGACGTATCTCCCGCTGCAAAACAAAAAGTGCCTGGGGGATCAGATTTTTGAAGAACAGATGATTCACGCCCAAGGGAAGGATGTGATCATTCTGGGGGGCGGCGACACGGGGGCCGACTGCCTGGGGACGGCGATCCGCCAGGGATGCAAGAGCGTCAAGCAATTTGAGTTGTTGCCGCGCCCGCCGGAAGCTCGCTCCGAGGCGGTGGTTGTCGACGGCAAACTTCAGCCGTGGCCGATGTGGCCGATGATCTTCCGGACCAGCAGCGCCCACGAAGAGGCCAACGAGATCGCGGGCAGCGAAATCCGCGATTTTTCGATCAACACCAAATCGTTCAGCGGCGAGAACGGCGTTGTGAAAAAGCTTCACGGCATTCGTCTGGAATGGTCGCGTGACAACAATGGCCGGCCCGCCATGAAGGAAATTCCCGGCAGCGAATTCGAGCTCCCCTGCGACCTGTGTCTGCTGGCGATGGGATTCGTCTCCCCCGAGCACGATGGCCCCATCGGACAGCTTGGGCTCAAGCTCGATCCCCGCGGCAACGTGGTGTGCGACGAAAATTATGCGACCAGCGTGCCGGGCGTCTTTGTGGCCGGCGATGCGCGACGCGGCCAGAGCCTGGTGGTCTGGGCCATCAGCGAGGGCCGCCAGGCGGCTCGCGGCGTCGATGCGTTTCTGATGGGGCAAAGCGATCTGGGGCCGGAGATTAAGTTGTTTTAAAACCTGCCGTTTCGGGGGGCCGTAGTGAAATAGTCCCTTGTTCGTCGCGTCTTATCTGATGTGAGTCGTGTCACTTGCGAGATGCCTGAAAGTGGTTTGTCCAGCGCGTGTTACCGCTGCGGTTACGATCTGCGCGGGATCGCCGACGAGCAGCCTTGTCCGGAGTGCGGTTTACTGGCCCTTCGCAGCCGCCGGGCTTCGGATGAATTGCGGGACACCAGCCCGCGTTGGTTGGCGAGTATTTCGCGCGGAACGACGCTGATTCTGTTGGCGATTTTGGTCAGTTTCGCCTGGGGCGCTTTGCCGCTGACGCCTCTGTGGCATCTGTGGGAGAACTTCTGGCCCAAGCTTTACGACACATTGCGATGGCCGGTTCTCTCTACGCAGGCGTCGCGGGAATTGCCGGGATGGTTGCTGGCGTCGGCGTTGGTGCTGGCGGGGGTGATTCTTCTGACGCGGCCGGAGGGACATGGGCCAGCGGATCGGGCGGACGGTTTTCAGCGGGCTGTATTGCGGTTCGCGGCGATGTTGCCTTTGGCGGGTTTGCTGCTGCTGTTTGCGCAGGCGGATATTGCGGCGCGAGCGCCTTTGCGGGTTGCGCGAGATGACCCGCCGCCGCTGGAGATCGCGGCGTTGGTGCAGGGGACGATCGGGGGAATTTGCCTGCCGCTCCTGCTGTTTTTCCGGTTACGCAACCTGGCCATGCGGGCACGGCGGCTGGACTTGGCAGAGCATTGCGGAATCGTGGGAATGGGGGCTTCCGCCGCGATGTTGTATATCGGGGGATTGATTGTTTTGCTGAGCTTTCCGCCGATGCGGTGGCTGGGTGAGAGCTGGCAGCGGCCGTCAACGGAAGTGTGGATCGTGGCGTTGACCGTCGGGGTTGTGGTGGGGATTTTTGTTATCTGGGGACTGATGCTGCTGGTGGGTTTTGCGATTGCTTTTCGGCGGGCGGCGACGAGTATTGGAGAACAATGGCGGCGCGACGACCGTTCGACATCCGCCTCGTGAATTCACGGCGCTGTTCTGGAGCGGGTATAATTTGTGGACGTGACGCACCTATCCGCTGATTCTCTTTCCGACGGGTGTTACCGCTGCGGCTATGATCTTCGCGGCATCACCGACGATCGGCCCTGCCCGGAATGCGGTCTGCTCGCGCAGCGCAGCCGTCGGCCCACGGATGAGCTTCACAACACTCATCCCCGCTGGCTGCGCAGCATTTCCCTCGGCGCCCTTCTCATTCTGCTGTCGTTTGTGCTGGCCTTGGCATTGCCTGCTTCAGGCGTGCAGGCCGCGGACCATATCTTGCGGCTCGACTGGATCGACTCGACGCGGCTGATGTATTTTTGCGTTGGATTTCCGGCCCTTCTGTTTGCGGGCGGCGTGCTGATGCTGACGCGCCGCGAAGGACATGCCCCTGCCGACCGCGCCAGCCGCTTTCTGCGCGTGACGCTGCGCCTGGCGGTGCTGCTGTCGGCGTTTTCCCTGTGTGTCGCGGGCGTGCAGGTGGAACTGGGCATCCGATCCTTTTTGGCCGGAAGGTTCACCGTCAGCCTCCGTCTCCCGGACTTCGTTCTGATCTTCAGCTTCATCCTCGGCCTGATCGGCGTCATTTCGCTTCCGTGGCTGCTTTTTTTTCGCCTGCGTGTTCTGGCCCGGCGAGCCCGCATCGCGGAGCTGATGGAATATTCCGCAATTGTCGGCGTCGGGGGCACGGCCACCTTGCTTTCCATTTTGGCGCTGTTCGTACTCGACAAAAATCTCAGCCGCCTGAGAATGGATGAAAAGTGGTTCTACGATTCCAACGCCGCCCTGTGGCTGGAAGGCGCGGTGGCCACCGCCGTCACTTTTTTCGGCCTCTGGGGCGCGTTCCTGATCGTCTACTTCATCCTCACGTTCCGCTCGGCCCGAAATAAAATGCGCCGGCAGTGGTCCCGCGACGATCGATCGATCCCGTCCACCGCCGCGCCGAATGTTGTCGATTGAGAAGGCCCGATGTTATTCTAATCCCCGTGAGCTCATCTCCCGACGTCCACCCCGCCAATCCGATGCGCCGCACCGTCCGGATTACTTTCCGGTTTCTCCAGCTTTCAATCCTCCTGCTGGTCGTGGGAATCGTCGCGGGAATTCTCAATCGCAATGGCGGGCATGGCGGTCTCCAATTGGTCGCCATTCTCGGCAGCACCTGGGGCGGCCTGGGTCTGATCCTCTGCCCGATCTTCATCCTCATCTTCAAACGCTACGCCAAACGCGCCGATCAAATCCTGGCCGGCACGCAGACCCTGGCACACTGGACTTGCACCCCCCAGGAATGGGAGCGACACATCCAGGTCGAAAAGACACGAGTGATCAAGAATATCAAGGTCATTGCCCTGATCCTGCTGATATCCCTCGTGCTCGTCTGTGTGATGGTCTTCCTGGGCGTCAAAAGCGATGACACGCCCACCTCACCCAAAATCATCGCGATCATCCTTTGCATCATGGTGGGGACGGTGGGGCTGATCGGATTTCTCGCCAGCTTGGTCTTTTATCTTCCGCTGCGCCGGATGCGGCATCCCCAAAGCCGTGATGTCTATATCGGACTGGGCGGGCTGATCTTCGCCGGCAAATTCGCCTCGTGGGAAGTGATGGGCGCGAGTCTCCAGAAGGTCTTTTACGAGCCGGGCGATCCGGGAACGATCTTGTTCCGCTGGTACCAGCCCGGGGCGGGAGCGTACGCCACTTCCGCCCCCGTCGAAATCCTGGTCCCCGTCCCCAAAGCCAACCATCCTGACGCGCACCATGTTGTCGAGGCGTTCAAGAATCAATTCAAGGGATTGCAGTAACCCGACGCCTGAAGATGCTCTGCGTTGCGCAAAGTTAATTGCTGTATCTCGCCTGCGTTGCCGACGGATGATCCAACCCATTGTCCGGCAGCGGCGCCGTGTGCTCGATTTGCGCGCCTTGCAGGGCGCCGGGGTCCAATCCCAGCGCCATCAACGTCGTGACGGCAAGCTGCGTGAGCTTGACCGGAGCGGAAATCGTCGTGCCCCGGCTTTTCTCATCCAACACGCCGCCGGCAAGGATGAGTGGCACGTGCGTGTCGTCTTCCGCGTTGCCGCCATGATCGGACCGCTTTTTGTCGGCGATCAGGATGCCGGGTTTGAGGGTAACGATCAGGTCGGGAGTGCGATCGGCGGGGCCCGCAAGACCGGCGTCGGCCAGCGCGTCGCCTCGGATGATTTGCAGAATGCCGGGATCGGCGGGGCTTTGCTTGAGCGATTGGAGGATCTTCGCGGCATCGGAGGCCTGAAGGCTGTTCTTGAGCCAGATGAGCGCGCCATCATCCATGGTCGCGGCGGCGACGGGGATGCCAGCGTCTTCCAAGGGCTTGAGAAAAGCGGTTTTGGGAACGAGGTTCGCGGAACCAAGGCGCGGGTCCTGCCCATGCTTGGCAAGAATCACCAGCAAGGTCTGATCCCACAGGCCGGTAAATTTCAGCTCAGCTTCGATGTGTCCAATCGTGTCGTCGGCATGCTTCAGTGCATCGAGCACGACCTGGGAGGGAACTTCCTTTCCATCGGCCATGTCGATGCCGCCCTGGTTGGCTTTTTCGGCGACATTGAGCGCCTGGAGATTGATGACGACCAGGGCGGGAACGGGCGCGGAATTTTGGCCGCGAGCGTCCTGGCCATGAAGCTCACGGACCAGAGCGTCGACTTTCATGTCGTCGTAAGCCATCGTTAACTCGGGCGTTTTATTGATCGCCTTAAGGTCGGCGCCAGCGGGGGCGGTGGAGGAATCGAGCAACTTGCCATCGACGAGGACCGCCCTGGCTTGGATCTCGGGGCAATAGAGATCGTCGATCCCCTGCCCGCTGGGACCGGCGGCGATTTCATAGGCCGGATGCTTGTCAATCAAGCTGGTGCGCAAGCCCGCGGCGTGAATGATTTCGAGGATCGTGTTGACCTTGAGATAGTTGTGGGGATACATCGGGGTTGAGTTGCGGGAGGGGTCCAGAGGGAATTTGGTTGTATCTAGGCTGCCGCGTCCAAAGTCTCCGCCGCCGCTGAGCAGATCGCTGTTCTTGTCGAGGACTTCGGTGTTTTGGATGGCGGTCCCTGGCGTCGCGTCGGGCTTGGAGCCTGGGGGCAGGAGCGATCGGCAATAACTATCATCGTAATAGACTCCCGTGGTCGCGGGGCCCGCGCCGGTCAGGTATGAGAGGGTTCCGGGAAACGAATCGGAAGGATAGGTCGTCGAGGCGTTGGAATACCAAACGCCCGAGCCGGCGCTGGAAAGGATGTTGGGGAATTGATCGCGCAGGGCGGGATCGGTCAAATCCGCCTGGTGCAAGCCGTCAATGGAAACGATGATGATGTGCTTGGGGGGCTGGGCGGCTGCGGTGGAGCAAGTCAGAGCGCCAAGAATCCCCGCCAGAATCCCCGAGACCGGACCATACCAACGTTTTTTCACGAAATCTCCCTTTTGTAAAACGAGGAGCAATTGTGAAGCTGTACTGTAAGCGGCGCATTAAGACTGGGAGGGCCGCAACGGTTCTTTTTGGGTGATGCGCATTGATTACGGTGAATGTTTAGCGGAGGCGCGGTATTCTGGCAGCTCAAGGTTCGGCGAGCAGCCGCAAGGGCAAGTTTAGTCGGCTTGAGTGTCTGAATATCAGGTCTGCGCCTTGGGTATAGGGCTGAGAGGGGACCATGGGTTTAAGTTAGGACGCATCAATGCCTGTCGACGTTTTCATCAGCCATTCATCTCAGGACAAGCGAGTTGCCGACGCGCTATGCACGACGCTGGAATCGCGGGGCGTTCGCTGCTGGGTTGCGCCGCGCGACATCCTGCCGGGCGAGGAATGGGCGGAGTCGATCGTCAATGCCATCCAAAACAGCGCCCTGATGCTGCTGGTTTTTTCCGCGCACGCCAACGATTCACCGCAGGTGCGCAAGGAGGTGGAGCGCGCCGTCCATCACGCGATCCCGATCATTCCGGTGCGGATTCAAGACGTGCTGCCGAACAAGTCACTGGAATATTTCATCAGCACGCCGCACTGGCTGGACGCGATGACGCCTCCCTTGGAGAGGCACCTGGATCATGTTGCTGGGACGGTGATGCTCGTGTTGAAGCGGCAGCGTGGAGAAGAGGTTCCGGAGCCTCTCACGCGCACGGGGACACAGATCGAATATCCGCCGACGCCGATTCCCGGGCCGGCGCCTGCTCCCCCGGTCATTCCGCTTCCCAAGCAATCGCCGGTTCTGTTGATGGCCCTGGTGGCGGTGATCGCCATTGCGGCGGCGGTGGGGATATTTTTCGCCACGCGCCAGAAGCAACCGGTTTCTACGGAGCGGGTCGCCGCGACGGCGCCTGCTCCAGTGAAGCAGCCCGCGGAAGCGGCCCCGACGCTTTCAGCGGAATTGCTGGATCATTGCAATCGGGGCAACGCGGCATTGGCCCGCTTTGACTGGGAAACGGCGCGCGATGAATTTACTCAGGCGATCAAGATCAATCCGCAATACGGGCCGGCGTATACCGGTCGCTGCCTGGCGCGGGTCTGGATGTCGGAGGAAGGGCAGTTCGCTGAATCGCTGGCGGACGGCGCCAAGGCCTGCGAATTGGATCCCAATTCAGCCGACGCACATGCGGTTTACGGGCTGGCTTTTTTGGAGACACATCAGGAGAAGCCGGAATCGTCGCAGTACAACGAGGCATTGCGTTTGGATCCGAATTGCCTGATGGCGCATATCGGCCGAGCCATGCAGTTCGCGATTTCCGAGGAATATGACGCTGCCGGCGCCGAGGCCGAGCAGGCCGTCAAGATCGACGAGCACAGTCCCGTCTCCTGGTGCGCTGTTGCCCTGGTCGCCGATTACATGAGTGATTGGAACAAATGCCTCGACGCCACCGGCAAGGCGATCCGCATCCAGCCCGAGTGGTGGTACCCGCACGCCATTGAAGCGGTTGCCTTCGATGGCCTGGGCCGCAACGACGAAGGCCTTCACGAAGCTGAAACCGCCGTCCAACTCGATCCCAACGCCGGTTTCGCATATCAATCGCGCGGGCTGCTGGAATTCGCCGCCGGCGACATGGAGGCCGCGCTCGCCGACGCCGATAAGGAAATCTCCCTTCGTTCGCAATACGCCGAGGGATACGCCCTGCGCTCGATGGTGCTGGCTCTTCGCCCCCAGCCCGACCTGGACAAAGCGCTCGCCGCCGCCGAAGACGCCATCAAGCGCGATCCGCACACCGATGCGATGGGAATTCGCGGATGGATTCATTACGGGCGAGGCGAAACGGACTTGGCCCTGGTCGATCTGAACAACGCCGTCAAAAATCACCCGACCGATCCGTTCTGTCACTACCTTCGCGGCCGCGTCTACGAGAGTAAAAACGATTATGAGAAGGCCCTTCGCGACTACGCCGAGGGGATTCGGCTCGCGCCCGGCAGCACTCTCTGCTACGAGGAGCGCGGCCGATTGCTGATCACGCGAGGCTTGGCCGATGCAGGTCTGGAAGACCTTCAGAAAGCGATCGATCTCAAGCCGACGGCGGCGACACTGTGCTACCGTTCGTGGGTTTACAGCGACCGCAAAGCGTACGACAAGCAACTGGCCGATGCCGTCGCGGCGATGCGGCTGGACCCGCAGAACGAGGATGCCCTCTATTCGAAAGCGACGGCCGAGATTTTCCTCGAAAAATGGGACGAGGCGATCGCCGATCTCTCCGCCGTGATCCAGATGGATTCCAAGCAGGCAAAGTACTACACGGCGCGCTCCATCGCGTACAACAAGAAGGGGATGAGCAAGGAGGCGCAGGCGGACACCGATTCTGCGGCTGCTTTGACGCCCCAGCAGGCGCCCAGCGCCACCGAGCCAACTCAGACCGCCGCGACTTCCCGTCCCACCACGCCCGAGGGATTGACCGTCAAGATGATTCAGGACGACAAGGGCCGCGTCACCGAGGAGTGGTTTCTCGACGCCGGCGGGACTCCAACCCCCTCACCGACGTATCTGGGGGCATCCATCGTCAAATGCACATACGATTCAGCGGATCGCGTCGACTCCTGCACCTGGTGCGATCCCAGCGGCCAGCCGTTCATTAACCTGCGCGGATATGCTCGCGCGCGATACGCCTACAACACGGCCGGCGAATCCACCGACCGGTTCTTCGACGTCCAGGATCATCCCATGCAGCCGGTCGTCGTCATCTCCAAAGTCCCTGACGATTCCGCCGGCCATGAGGCGGGGCTTTTGGTCGACGACTGGCTCTGGAGTTATGACGGCCAGCGGGTCAACACGGTCGAGCAGCTCAGCGACCTCGAACAGAACAACGATCCCGAGCCGCGAAAGCTCGATGTTTTGCGCCACGGCAGCATCGTGACACTGTCGGTCAAGAAAGGCATGCTGGGGTTTGAAGCCTATATGCGGGCCATACCTCAAGCACCGGCGACCCAGCCCTGACATTATCGGACCTGCCGCCGCAAAGCCTGGGGGGCGTTTTCTCGATTGGCCCACCCCCAAAACTTGGGGTATATCTGATGTGAACCTTTTGACGCGGCGCTTTCACAAGCAAAGCGCCTTTCTCGAAGCTAACGTGCCAAAACTTGGTGCAGCTCCCGGCCATCACCCCACGTATCGGTGACGTCCAGTTGGTTGCTTATTTGCAGCGAATCGTCGCAGAGGCCGTCATGATTGCCAGCTATCAGACCAAAGCGTTCCAACCGATTGACCGTCATCCTGCCTCAGACAACTCCGTCAATGCCCCGGGCTCCACGATCGATCTGTCACGTCTTCCCGTGCGCCCGCTGAAGAATCTCACCGGCGAGCGGTCGGCCTCCTTCCAGGTCGTGATTCTCCAATCCGCCCTGGATCGCATTCATGCTCTTGCGGCAGCCTGGTCCCCCGAGGAAATCTGCGGCGTGCTCGTCGGAGAGCTTTATAGCGATTCCGATTCGATCCCGTATCTCCTGGTCGATCACATTATTCCCCTCGAATCCGCCCGCGGCATTGGCCGCGCGTCGTTTTCACCTGAAGTGTGGAGGCATGTCGAAACGGTCATGGATTACACCTATCCCGACCGCAAGATCGTCGGATGGTATTTCACTCACCCCAACCAGGGCGTCTTCATGTCCGCCCTGGACCGCTTCCTGCACGAGGGAATTTTCAAACTCCCATGGCAGTGCGGCCTCTCGCACGACCCGGTGAACAGTCAATACAGCCTCTTCAGCGCCTTCAGCGGCTCGCTGCGAAACGCCGATTTCATCGTCGAAGCCGATGCGCCTGCCCTGACGAATACTGCTGCCCAAGCCGGTCTCGCCGCCACCTCCAACCGTCGCGGCTGGAGTCTGGCCAAAACCTATTTCCTCGCGTCAGTCGTCATGGGCCTTTTTGGCGTTATGGGTTATCTGCTGGGAGCGCTGCTTTTGCAGGTCAAGGATAAGCTTCCCCCCTTGCCGATTCACTTCTAAAACCTGTATCAGCAGGTGGTTAAAGGATTCTTTTCCAAACAGCCAGGCGAGTATTTTCCTCCTATCTCCAGCCGCCGATAGTAGCATTGGCGGATTCCATTACTCGCAGGGGCCCGCGGCAAAACCGCGGGCCTCAATCCGGCCCTCTGGCGGCATCACGCCCTATAAACGTGACGCTGCCTTCGGGCCATTCCGTGGGTAGCTCTTATGCCAAGCCTTTTCTATACCTTTGACGGCGTGTCACTGGGCGCGGTATTCCAAAAGCGCGTCCTGCTGGGGAGCAAGCCGTTTAATGGTGTTCAACTAGAGGACAACACCGTTTCCCGCATTCACGCGTGGATCGATCAGGACGGCGACCTCTTTTACATTTCCGACGCATCCAGCCGAACCGGTACGACCGTCAATCGCCAGTCCACCAAAGGCCGGGTCATTCTTTCCGACGGAGATGAAATCGACATTGGCCCATTTTGCATCACATTCAGCACATCGGATGAGCTACCTGAAGACGCGATGACATTTGAGATCGCCGACAACGGGACCAACCCCGATTTCCCTTACGAAGGGTATCTGAGCCAATGCGAATGCGGCGCGCCGGTCTGGGCGCCGCGTGACATGGCGGGCGCGCAGGGATACTGCCGGGTTTGCCACGGCCCTGTGACGATCGGGCGCGTGGTGAGATCCGAGAGCGGCCGGCCGCTCGTTCCCAATCATAAGGATGCCGCCCTGGCCTATGCGGAACAGCCGGCGGTTAAAGGACCGGCGCATCCGCGGCCGGAGTCGCGCCAGAGGACTTGCGCCGGCTGCCAGCGAGCGGTTGCCGCCGATCAAGAGGCCGTCGAGTGCTCGTCCTGCCGGCAGACGTATCACGCCGCCTGCTGGGATAATCATGGCGGCTGCGGTGCGTACGGCTGCGAGCAGAATCCCAACACCGCGCTGGCCGAGGCGGCGAGCGTCGAATCCCATTGAACGCGCCGCGAAGCGATGCCGCTTGCAGCAGCCTAATTGAGGCAATCCTGGAAGCTTTCGGCGCCGCGCGGCTCCACGGCAGATGACGTTGCCGCCGGATCGCCGATATTCCCTTCATGACGCTCTCCTTGCCCATGCTGGGCAAATCCGCCGGTGATATCGGCCAGGCCCAGCTCATCGCCAACGCAGAGCATTTCCGTCGAGTGGTCGATGGGGGGATCCTCCGCGCTCGCGTGAGCCTCGACATCGCCACGGCCGACTTCAAAGCGATGATCATTCCGCAGAAAGGGAGCCGGCGCGGAATCAGCATTGTCACAGCACTGCGAGCGATGGCGAAGAAGGGCGTGGAGATTCGCCTGCTTCACGCCGGCACGCCCAGCGGCGCGGCTCTGCAGGAACTCAAGAGCGGATTGCCGGGGAATCTGTCGATTCGCCGTTGTCCGCGCTTGCATGCCAAAGCGGTGATTGTCGACTGCAAGGCGATGTACCTGGGCAGCGCCAATCTGACGGGGGCCGGATTAGGGGCCAAGGCGGACGGGCGGCGGAATTTTGAATTGGGGATTTGGACGGAATCGTCGGCGCTGATCGACGGGGTTTTGGAGCATTTCAACGCGCTGTGGGAAGGACGGCGGTGTACGACGTGTCGGCGGAAGGATGTTTGCCGGGTGCCGCTGGAGGAACCGAAGCTGTAGAGGCAAGCGGGTTTGATTTGAGCGATTATTTAATCGAGAA
>CAZCKE010000061.1:0-13332 GCA_964499005.1 uncultured Tepidisphaeraceae bacterium | reverse complement strand
TTTATTGCTCGCCGGAGACAATGCCTCAACACGTCGTCGAACATTTTTTCGGTGAGCTTGCCGGTGAACGTGTTTTGCTGGCTGACGTGGTAGGAGCCCAGGAGTACGCGAGTGGGAGTCAGGCGAAGCTCGGCGCCGTGACCGAAAGGAATTTTGCCAGTGGGGAATTGGCAGCCTTGGCGGAGGGCGAGGGTGAGGGCGGCGTCCCAGCCGATTTTCCCAAGGGCCAGCAGGACGCGGGCATGGGAGAGCAAATCCCATTCGCAGTCGAGATAGGGGGCGCAATTGGAGATTTCATTCGGCAGGGGTTTATTGGCGGGAGGAGCGCAGCGGACCGCGGCGCTGATGTAGACGCCGGTGAGTTTCAGGCCATCATCGCGATGCTGGGAATGGGGTTGATTGGCGAGGCCGGCGCGGTGAAGGGCGGCGAAGAGAAAATCGCCGGAGCGGTCGCCGGTAAAAACGCGGCCGGTGCGGTTGGCACCGTGAGCGCCGGGGGCCAGTCCGATGATCCAGATGCGGGCGGCGGGATCGCCGAAGCCGGGGACGGGTTTGCCCCAGTATTCCTGGGTCGAATAGGCGCGGCGTTTTTCAACGGCGACGGTTTGACAATAGGCGCGCAGGCGAGCGCAGCACTCGCAGGCCGTGATCTGGGCGGACAACTGCGGCAGCGAGCCGGCGGTTGAAGTTGGCTTTTTGGGAACGGGGATTAACATCGGATCATGATTGAATCGTCCAAACCGCTGGCGGGCAAGGTGACGCTGATCACGGGAGTCACTCGCCGCATTGGGATTGGGGCAGCCATTGCCCGCGCGCTGGGGAATGCGGGCGCGGCGATTTTTACGACGTATTTTCGCGCATACCACGCCGATCTCGATCCGAATGAGCCGCACGCGATTTTGGCGGAGCTTCGAGCGGCGGGGATCGAGGCTGTGGGAGCGGAGGAGGATTTGGCCGATCCGTTGGCTCCGGGGCGCATTTTCGATGCAGCCCAGGCGATGGGCCCGGTGGACATTTTGATTAACAACGCGGCGTTTTGTGAGGCAGGGAATATCACGGGGATGACCGCGGAGAGTTTGGATCGGCATTATTTTGTGAACATGCGCGGAACAGCTCTGATGTGCGGGGAATTTGCCAGGCGATATCGCGGGCGCCGTGGGGGGAGGATCGTGAACCTCACATCCGGCCAGAGCCTTCATCCGATGCCGGAAGAATTGCCGTACGCGATGACCAAGAATGGGATCGAAGCGCTGACGACCTGCGCGAGCGCGACGCTGGGGGCCAAGGGAATCACGGTCAATGCGGTGGACCCCGGCGCGACGGACACGGGATGGATAAGCGAGGAATTGAAGCGGCAACTGGCGGCTGGGTCGCCGCAGGGGCGCGTGGGATTGCCGGCGGATGCGGCGAATCTGATTTTATTTTTATGCACGCCTCAGGGTCAATGGGTCAATGGGCAGATTTTGAGGTCGCGCGGGGGAGCCTGATCGGATGAAGAGAGCCGGGAATCGCTGGACGCTTTTTTCGTCATCCCGCCCCGAGCTTGCCAAGCCACATGCCGATAGCGAAGACGATGCCGCCGCCGATGATGACCTGGCCGATCGTCCGGGCCAGGGGACTTTTCATAAAGTGATAGCGGATCCAGGCGATAGCCAGCAACTCCACGATGACGACGGCATAGGCGACGTGGAGGGCGGTGCGGACATTAGGGATGAGAAATGGAAAGGTATGCAGCATGCCGCCGATCGCGGTGGCGATCCCGGTGATGGCCCCGCGAGTGACGGGTAAGCCGCGGCCGGTGACGGTGCCGTCGTCGCTGAGCGCCTCGGCCAGCCCCATACTGATGCCCGCGCCGATAGATGCCGCCAGGCCGACGAAGAAGGCGGTCATGGATTTGCCGCTCAGTTCGGCCGCCGCGAAGAGGGGGGCAAGCGTCGAGACCGAACCATCCATCAGCCCCAGCAGCGCGGGCTGCACCTTTTGAAGGACAAAGTCCCGGGAGTCAGGCGCGGGTTGATGCGGACGCTCCGCCGGTGAAGCGGAATTTTCGATATCGGCCAATGGAAGTTGCGTGGACATCAACCACTACCATACGCGCGGCGGGGTGAGAAATCATGTGAAGAAAGAAAATGAGAATGAGTCTCGTCCGGCGAGCGATCATCGACGGCGCTTGTGGCGGCGATTGATGGGGATCTTGCTGCCGATGGTGCGTGGGGGGAGAGTGATGGGGGCCGACGCGGTTCCCGGCGAGGCGCTCGACGACGCAGCGGAGCCGTAGGGGCGCTCGAAGCGGCTAAGAACAGGCTTGGGAGGCTCGGAGGGAGCGGGGGATTCGCCGGGCGGGAGATCGGTCCAGTCGGATGGGGTCGGGCGGGGAGCGAACCCCTCGAGGGTGGCCTGTTGGATCACCATATTGATCAGGTTCTCGACGCGCGTGAGCTCTTCGCCCTGATCGCGGCCGACAAAAGTGAAGGCCTTGCCGGCGGCGCCCATCCGGGCGGTGCGGCCGACGCGGTGGACGTAGACCTCAGGGTCCTCGGGGATGTCGTAGTTGATGATGTGGCTGATGTCGGCCACGTCGATGCCGCGGCTGGCCAGGTCGGTGGCGATCAGCACGTCGAACTTGCCGGTGCGGAAATTCTTCATCACGCGGTCGCGTTTGTTCTGGGCGAGGTTGCCATGGATCTCCCGGCATTCGATGCCGTCGGCGTGAAGCTTCTTGGCCAGCTTCTCGGCGCCGCGCTTGGTACGGCAAAAGACGATCGCCAGATCGGGGTTTTCGCGCTCCAGCAGCATCTTGAGCAGAACATATTTGTCCCACGGCTGGACGGAAAAATAGTACTGCTCTACTTTTTCGACCGTCGGCTTCTCATCAGCACCGGGGGCGACGAGCTTCTCAACCGGCTCGCGCATGTACTGCCGGGCCAGCTTCTCGATCTCGTCGGAGATGGTCGCCGAGACGAACATCGTCTGGTGGCCGGCGGCTTCCTGGGGGGGCTGGGAAGCGTCGGCGGGAGTCTGTCGGCGGACACCCTTGATGCGGGAGAGGATGTTGCGGATGTCGTCGCGGAAGCCGATGTCGAGCATGCGATCGACCTCGTCGAGAACGACGAAGCGGATGTTCTGGAAATCGATAATGTGGCGGTCGAGCAGATCGATGACGCGGCCGGGGGTGCCGACAAGGATTTCAGGGCCATGACGCAGATACTTCATTTGAGCGGCGATTTTCTGGCCGCCGTAGACAGGGACGGAGCGGATGGGCGTGTGCTTGTTGAGGCGATGGATTTCCGCGTCGACCTGAACGGCCAACTCGCGGGTGGGGACCAGGATGATCGCCTGGGTGGCCAGGCCCTTGATGGCTTTCTGGAGAACGGGGATGGCGAAGGCGGCGGTTTTTCCGGTGCCGGTGCGAGCCTGGCCGAGGATATCGACGCCGGCCAGTGCGCGGGGGATGAGCAGCGATTGAATTTCGGAGGGCGTGATGAAGCTCTCGTCGGCCAGGGCGCGAAGGATGGAAGGGCGCACGCCCAGCGCGGCGAAGGCGTCGGGCACGGGCGGATGATCGGATTTGTCACTCATGGAGTTGCGAACAAGCGGCAATTTGTGAGGGGCGGATTGTAGCGGTGGGGAAGGAGGGGTTCAATTGGAGGTGTGCTGGGGGAGCGACCATTTGCCTCGCACCCCTTGAATGATGACAACGCCGACGAGCACAAGGCCCAGCACCCAGATCCATTTCAAATTCGCGCCAGGTCCTCGATCCAGCACGGCCTGGGCGGGATCATTCGGATTGACGTAGCAAGTTGCTTTGACGCCGGCCGCATAGTCAGTGATGGACCGGTTCGATGCGATATTGCCCTCCCAGAAATAGCGCGTCGACGTGTAGGATTTATCGCCCACCTGGTAACGAAATTCGACGTCCACCTTATCGGGGGAGTTGGGCATGTCGGATGAATTACTTGGCTCGCCCGGGTCGATGCCGAAACGGACAATCGTGCAGGGCGTGGGCGTCCAATTATGGGTGATCAGCCAATCGGTCAAGCTTTCGATCAGGAGCGGCCCGCCGGCGCACGTTCCCAGGCAGGTGAACATGATGCCGATGGCCAGGATCGCTCCAGCCGTCTTGCATCCGCGCGGCAGTTCGGGCATCGGATTCGTCGGCTTCTCGTTTTGAGCTGGGTTGCTCAAGCGGCATGCCCTGTCTGAGTTGCGAGTCAAGATTTTATCCGCGGGTAAAACCCTTTACGATACGCCGCTCGCACATGATGCAGCGTTACAAACTCATCCTTTCCTATCGTGGCACGCACTATCACGGATGGCAGCAGCAGCCGGTGTTGCCGACATGGAAAGGGGAGCCGCAGGAGCAGGGGAGCGGAATTCCGACAGTGCAAGAGACGCTGGCATCAGCGATCGGAGCGGTGGTGGGGCATCGGGTGTCAGTGACGGGATCGTCACGGACAGATGCCGGAGTGCACGCCAAGGGGCAGGTGGCGCATTTTGATACGGATCAGGCACAGATTCCGGCGGAAAATATTCGCCGGGCGGTGAATCATCGGCTGCCGGAGGACATTTTAATCCGGGAGATCGAGCCGGTGGCGGATTCGTTTGACGCGATCACGGCGGCGGCTTCGAAACGGTATCAATATTTCATCTGGAACGCGCCGGATCGGAACGCGTTTTTTCCGGAGCTGTGCTGGCACCGGTGGCAGTCGCTCGATGTGGCGGCGATGAAGGAAGCGGGGGGATATTTTGTTGGAGAACACGACTTTGCGAGCTTTGCGCGGCCGGGACATGGGAGGGAGAGCACGGTGCGAACGGTGAGCGCCTGTTCGGTGGTGGCGCGAGGGCCGCAACTGGTGATTGGGACAGAGGGAAGCGGGTTTCTGTGGAACATGGTGCGGATCATGATCGGCACGCTGGTGGAGGTGGGGCTGGGGCGCTATGCGGCGGGGGATATTGCCAAGATGCTGGAGGCGCGGGACCGGCGGGCGGCGGGATCGACAGCGCCGCCGCAGGGGCTTTATTTGCAATGGATCAAATTGAAGGAAAAACAGAAATCAGAATCAAATCCGGAGCCCGAATGACGAATCGAGTTCGAATGATCGCAACGATGTTTTGAGCGTTCGATCGTCCGGACATTGATTCATTCGAGTTTCGTCATTCGGATTTTGGTGTTTCTGCGACAGCGATTGCTTGGGCGAGGTTCACTTTACCTTCGTGGAGGCTGCGGCCGAGGATCGCGCCCCAGATCGGGAGGCGGGCAAGCAGGCGGACGTGGTCGATGTTGCCGACGCCGCCGCTGGCAATGACGGGGATTTTTCCGGCCTGGGCGAGGTCGCGGGTGGTGGTGAGGTTGGGGCCGGTCAACATTCCATCTTTGGCGACGTCGGTGTAGAGGATCGCGGCCAGGGGCCAATCGCTGACCTGATGGGCGACGTCGACGGCTTTTTGGCCGGAGGTCTGGGTCCAGGCGCGCGTGGCGATAAGCCCGTCCTTGGCGTCGAGGGCGAGGATTAGTTTCTGGGACATGGCGGGTTGGTGGGCGAGATTTTCAAACCAGGGCCAGTCTTCCAGGGCTTTGGTGCCCAGCACGACGCGGGCGACGCCGGCGGCGAGCAATTCTTCGACGTGGGCGAGGTCGCGGACGCCGCCGCCGACTTGAATGTTGAGCTTCGCGATGGCGGCGATGGAATTGATGAGGGACGTTTGCATGGGCCGGCCCTCTTTGGCGCCGTCGAGATCGACGATATGCATCCATTGGGCGCCAGCGGCGGCGAAGTCATGAGCTGCTTGCAGCGGATCGATGCTGTAATTCAGTTGCCGCGCGTAATCCCCCTGCTGGAGCCGCACGACGCGGCCTTGGCGAAGATCGATGCTGGGAACGACGATCATGGGGCGCAAAGTAGCAATCCGGCGGAAAAACGCCAACAATGAACTGGAGCCGGTGGCCGGAGGCGATTGCCGCCGGGGCGTCTCGATTTCAGGATTATTTTCGAATGGACGATCGAATTTCCAAGTTGTTGGAGAAAGCCAAGGGGCTGCCCAAGTCGCCGGGCGTTTATCTCATGAAGGACGACAAGGGGCGCGTGATTTACATCGGCAAATCGGCGAGTTTGCGCGACCGGGTATGCAGTTATTTTCAAGCCGGAGCGAAGCTGGAATTCAAAAAGTCGGGCCTGCTCAGGGACGTAATCGATTTCGATGTGGTGGAGACCGCCAGCGAGGTCGAAGCGCTGCTGGCCGAGAATCGGCTCATCAAGGATATCCAGCCGAAGTACAACGCCCGCTTGTTGGACGACAAGACATTTCCTTATCTGATGGTGACGACAGGGGATGAATTCCCAGGGGTATATGTGACGCGGGAGCCGCGGACCAAGGGGGTCAAGCTGTATGGGCCGTTCACATCGGTGCATTCGCTGAAGGAGGCGGTGACGCTGCTCCAGAAGGCGTTCAAATTTCGCACGTGTCACCTGGAAATTTCGGAGGAAGATGACAATCGGCGATTTTTCCGGCCGTGTCTGCTCTATCCGATCAAGCAATGCACGGCGCCGTGCGCGGCGAGAATTTCGAAAGAGACATATCGGGAGGATGTCAGCCGGCTGCTGCGCTTTCTGGAAGGGGATACCAGGAATGTGCTGCGGATGATGGAAAAGGAGATGCTGGAGGCAAGCGAATCGCGGAATTTCGAGCAGGCGGCCCGGCTGCGGGATGAGATCAAGGCGCTGACGGGGCTGGGGCAGCGGGCGGCCAAAGGGGAGCAGGAATACTGGCAGCCCGAGGCGTTTGTCACCGATCCGCGCGAGGGGATGAGTAAATTGCAGGAAGTGCTGGGGCTGGCCGAGCCGCCGAGGATTGTGGAAGGGATCGACATCGCGCATCTTCAGGGCGGGGAGATGGTGGGGAGCAAAGTCTGCTTCATCGACGGCGTCCCGTTTAAGGATTCGTATCGGCGGTACAAGATCAAGCACGAGCAGGGGAACAACGATTACTTGAGCATTCAGGAAGTGGTCAGCCGGCGATATCGTGAAGCGGGGGCGAGCAACGAACTTTACCCGGACGTGATTTTAATCGACGGGGGATTGGGACAGCTTCACGCGGCAATGGATGTTTTCAAGGTGATGGATGTGAAGCCGCCGATGGTGATCTCATTGGCCAAGAAAGAGGAACTGGTCTACGTGCAGGCCAGATCGGAGCCGGTGCGCTTGTCGAGGAACAATGCGGCGCTGCGGATGCTGCAATATATCCGGGACGAGGCGCATCGGTTTGCGCAGCATTATCATCATATTTTGCGGCGAAAAGCGCAGTTGGAGGAGGACGTGAAGCAGGGGCGTAGGCCGCCGCGCGCGAGAAAGCGCTTGCCGGTGTTGGATCAGAATGGATCAGATATGACGAAGGAGATTCCCGAGCAGTGAGGCGGGATGATCGAAGTCGGCGATTCAGGGGCGAAGAATGACTTTCATGAGGTTGGGCTCGTGGCGATAGAGTCGCTGGAACCATTGGGGACCTTCTTCCAGCAGCGCGACGGCACTGATCAGCGGCTTCACGTCAATTCGCCCCCGCGCCAGCGTTTCAATCACGGCGGGATATTCGCCGTTGGAGGAACACGAGCCGTATAGAGTGATTTCGCGGGTGACGATAGCCTGCAATGGCGCCTCGACTTTGGGAGAAACGTTACCCACGAGGGTGACGGCGCCGCCTTTGCGAACGGCGGCGATCGCCGTCTGAATGGTCGCTGTCGTTCCGACAGCTTCCAAAGCGATATCAGCTCCACGTCCGCCGCAGAGGGTGAGTAATTGAGTGGCCAGATCGGGCGTCTTGGCGTCGATGGCGTGGTCGGCCCCATGGCGGCGGGCCATCTCCAGACGCGTGGGGTCCACGTCCGTCGCGATGATTTTCCCGCAACCGCCAGCGTGGAGAGTCTGGATGATCAGTTGTCCGATCATGCCGGCCCCGATGACGACAACAGTGTCATCCGGCTTGGGGGGAGTTCTTTGGACCGCGTGATACGCGACGGCGGCGGCTTCGATCATCGCGGCGGTCTCAAAGCTCATTTCATCCGGCAAGGCGTAACAAACCCGCGCGGGCACAACGACGAATTCGGCGAAAGCTCCGGGCTGGCGGTAATCGGCGCAGGAAACGCCCAGGACGCGGCGCTGGTCGCAGAGATTGATCCGTCCCGCGCGGCAAAAGGTGCAATCGCCGCAATAGATTGTCGAGTCGAAAGTGATGCGATCGCCGACCTTCCATTGCTTCACGCCGGCTCCGATCTCCGCGATTGTTCCCGCGGCTTCATGCCCCATCACGATGGGTGGAATTCGCCGGCCGGTGCTTCCGTCGTATCCGTGGACATCGCTGCCACAGATGCCGCAGGCGCCGACGGAGATCAGCAGTTCATCGGGGCCGGGGGTGGGTTTGGGGACCTCGACGATCTGGAGATTTTTGTACTCCTTGAGTAGGAGGGCTTTCATGGAAGCCTCGCTCAGCCGATGGAAATCCGCATCACGTTCACCGAAGCCGGCGCGAACGTCTGCTGCCATTGGGGTTTGATCTCGGCCGAACTGTTCGTGGGCGTCACCGCGTTGGGCGTTTCGAACGTGTTGTGGGCCTGGGGGTCGCGATTGGCAAGCGTGACGATCTGCGCCTGTTTCCCCGCGCCGCCGCGCAACTCGATTTGGACCTCCAGCGGCTGAGTCGCGTCCGTGTTGACGACGCTCAGAGTCAGTATGCCGGCCTGAATGGACGCGGCCGCGGAAAGGCGCGGCAAAGCCTTGGGCTCGCTTTTCCACGAGAACGAAACGTCACCCGCCTCGACACGCGTTCGCACGGATTGCCCACCCTGGTGGTGGCGGAACATTTCAAAGACGCTGAAAGTGGGGGTGGTCACGAATTTGGGGCCATCCGTCAGGATCATCGATTGCAGGACGTTGCAGACCTGGGCGATGTTAGCCATCACGACCTTGTCGGCATGGCGATGGAAGATGTTGAAGGTCAACGCGGCGAGGATCGCATCGCGCATGGAATTCTGCTGGTAGAGATGGGCTTCGTTGCGGCCGGTTTCGACGGGATGCCAGGAACCCCATTCATCGACGAAGAGGCCGATCTCGCGCTTGGGATCGACACTGTCCATTAATGCCCGCTGCTGCACGACGACGTCTTCGATTCGGAGCGATTCGTGCAGGAGCATGTAGTATTGGTCGGCGTCGAATTTCGTGGCTGTGCCATAATTGCCGTGACGGTTCCAGGTGTAGTAGTGGGCCGCGTAACCGTGGAGGTGGCGATAGCCGCCGAGCTTGGAAAAGAATCGGCGGGACCAGTTGAGGTCGTTGCCGTTGGGGCCGCAGGCGACGAGGAAGAGTTTATGGCCGCTGAAATCGCGGAGGTAAGATGAGTATTGCTTATACGCCACGGCGTAATCTTCGGGGCAGAAATTTCCGCCGCAGCCCCAGTTTTCGTTGCCGACACCCCAGTATTTGACGCCGAAGGGTTGGGGAGAACCGTTGGCGGCGCGGCGGCGCGCGAGGGTGCTGTCCCCGGCGAAGTTGCAGTATTCGACCCAGTCGCGCATTTCGCGGACGGCGCCGCTGCCGAGGTTGCCGGCGAAGTAGGGCTGGGCGCCGATGGCGCGGCAGAGGTCAATGAATTCGTGAGTGCCAAATCCCCCGTCCTCGATGGTCTGGCCCCAGTGGATATTGACGCGGCGGGGTCGCTGCTCGCGCGGGCCGATGCCGTCTTCCCAGTGGTAGTCGTCGGCGTAGCACCCGCCGGGCCAGCGGAGGACGGGGACGCGCAGGCGGCGGAGGGCATTGAGGGAATCGCTGCGGATGCCGTTGGTGTTGGGGATCTTGGAATCGGGTCCGACCCAGAGACCTTCCTCGACACAAAGCCCCAGGTGCTCGGCAAAGTGGCCGAAGATTTCCGGGGCGATGCGGCCGATGGGTTCGTCGAGGGAGATCACAATTCGGGCGGGTTTCACTCGGTTTCCTCCAAAAGGGTTAGATGTTGGGCTCACGCTAACGAAGTATGAGGCGGGATGCAAAGCCCCTTAACGAGGGGGAGTAAAGCCGGTATGTTTCGGGGGTATGAAGTCGGTTCAGGGGAAATTATTGATCGCCTCGCCGCGGCTGATGGACCCGAACTTCGCGCATACGGTGCTGCTCATGATTCAGCACAATGATCAGGGAGCGCTGGGCCTGGTTCTCAATCGCCCGCTGGAGACGACGGTGCGGGAGGTGTGCGAGAAGAGTTTGGGGGAGGCGTGCGACGTGGAGGGAGTGCTGCATCAGGGGGGGCCTTGCGAGGGGCCGTTGATGGTGCTGCATCGCAATGAATTGGCCAAGGACAGCGATGTGATCCCCGGCATCTTTTTCACGACGGAGCGGGCCAAGATCGAGTCGCTGCTGCGGCAACAGGGGGAGGCGCGGTATTTTGTGGGGTATGCGGGGTGGTCGCCGGGGCAACTGGAATCGGAAATGGAAATCGAGTCGTGGATCGTGGCGGATGCGGACGCGACGCACGTGTTTGAAGGCCAATCCAATCTCTGGAATGCGCTGATGGCGCAGCGGGCGACGGGGCAGTGGGTCGATCCGTCGTCGGTGCCGGATGATCCGTCGGTGAATTGAGAAAATGGTTTCCGTCTCCGGCGCGGTCTTTTGAGCTAAAGAAATGCGAATGCAAAAAACGCAGACCAGAGGAGGCGGAAGAAAAACCATCAGGCCCCTCTTCGACTACGCTCAGGACAGGCAAGTTTTTTCTCCGGCTCGACTGAGCTCGCCGAAGTCCGCCTCCCCTGCAGCCCCTCCACCCTTTTTTCCTTCCCCTAACCGTCCGAGGCGGAGTAAATGTAAGTGGCTTGTGAGCCAACAGGGCTGCGCGGGTGGGGCGGCTTTTTCGCGGGACATCGAAACGTCTTTGCCCCCTTGGACGGTTGAGGGGAAGTCGGAAAGTGGTGGAGGGGGTGCGGGGGAGGCGGCGAAAACCGCTTGCCTGCCATGAGCTTGTCGAATGGGGCCTCATGGGGTTTTCGCCGCCTCCCCCGCTCTGCGCATTGTTGTCTTCAATCAGGAGGCCCAACGGAGTGCCCACTAAAAAATGTGTCGGGCGGTCAAGTACCTCAAAGAAGGGTGACGGAGGGAACTGTTCCCGAATTTTGTGCCGCCGCCCCCGCCCTGCTATCTTTCGCCGCTGACCACCATGCCCAATGCCCAAAAAATCCTGGTCATCGATGTCGGCGGCACCCATGTCAAAGTCCGTGCCACCGGCCGCAAAGGCCGTGTCGAAATCGACTCCGGCAAAAAAATGACCCCCCGCAAAATGGTCGTCGCCGTCCGCAAAGCCGTCACCGGATGGGATTATGACGCCGTCACCATCGGCTACCCCGGCCCCGTCACACACGGCAAAATCCTCGCCGAGCCTCACAACCTCGGGCCCGGCTGGGTCTCCTTCAATTTCAAAAAAGCCTTTAAAAAGCCCCTCAAAATCATCAACGACGCCGCCATGCAGGCCCTCGGCAGCTACCAGCGCAAACGAATGCTCTTCCTGGGCCTCGGTACCGGCCTCGGTTCCGCCATGATCGTCGATGGCATCCTTGAACCGATGGAACTTGCCCATCTCCCCTATCGGAAAGGCCGCACCTACGAAGACTACGTCGGCCTCGCCGGCCTGAAGCGCATGGGCAAAGCCAAATGGCGCCGCCACGTCAATCGCGTCGTCCTCCAGCTCAAAGCCGCCCTCGAAGCCGACTACGTCGTCCTCGGCGGCGGCAACGCCCGCCTCCTCAAAAAACTCCCCCCCAACACCCGCCTCGGCGACAACAACAACGCCTTCCGCGGCGGCTACCGCCTCTGGCAAAAATCCTTTCTCGCTTGAACGTTGAGAGCCTCTGATCCCTCCGCCTCCAGCATCACCGCCGACGTCCACTCGCCCTGAATTTGTTGACAGCATGTAAAATGGGAGTTCACCCCGTGCCCGAATTCCACCAAAACAATTTGTCGAAGACGCGTTCGCAGAACCCCGGAGTTTTAAAAATCAAAGCGGAAATCAAAGGGGTCTCGTCGTTGGTACCGCAGTCTCATCCGGTGCGCCGTATATTCTGCTATCATCTTACTGTTTCTTGGAAAATGCGAGACATTAAGGGTTGAAGGGGCGATCCAATGGCTGATGTAGATGCTTTGGTGTTATGGCTTGATATGCTCGGCTACAAGAATTGGCTTGCGAGTCAGACCGACCTGGGGCAAGCTGAAAGAGCATTGGAAGAGGCTTTGAGCATTGCATTTAGCCAAGTATCAGGTCGTTATCCGGGAAATGGCAAGCAGTTCGGGATCGAATCACTTCTTATCTCTGATACGATAATCCTCTGGTCGCATAAATTGGACTCATTTACATTCACGACTCTCACAGTTCTCTATCATGTCCTGCATTGCGAGATGGCGGAATTCGGAATGTCATTACGTGGAGCATTGGCAATTGGGTCGCTGCGCGTGCGTCCTCAGCCGCCCCATATCCTATTAGGTAGTGCTATTGTGCTATGTGCCACCCTAGAACCTCGGTTGGATGCCTTTGTCGTTGGCGTTGATCATAGCGTGATGCAGTTCATTCGCGCTTTACCTGAAAGCGAACAACCGCCTTATACAATTCACCTCATGACTTGTGCTGCCTTAAAAGGCGATCCGCCCCGCGAGGTCGTTGTTCTAAAATGGGGTTTCGCAGCGATGGGACATGTTCTTGTTCGCCAGTTTCGGAGTTTGCTTCAACGTGCTGATGAGAGCAAATCCGCTGTTAACAGCCTTCGCGCGTTCCTGCCAAAATTTCGACACTCCGAGCAAATGCTTGATGCCGTTCTGATTCACGATGAGTTTCTGGAAGCCGTTCGAGCTGACTGGATAGCTGCTCAATCTGAGGCCTCACATGTGCTGGCGAAGCTTGCGACAGACTCTTCACGGTCGTCTTAATTAAACAATTTCGGAAAAGGATTGGAATCGGCACTTGACCTCTAGGAACTACTCCGTACTCACGGATCCACAACATGACGACTTCCGTTCCCTATACGACCGATAGCAAGCACATACCCCCGACAATCCGCCAACCCATCCGGACAAGTTCGTTTTCAATCTGCGTGCGACACCTTTGGGAGAATCAAAGGGGTCGCGGAGAATCAAAGGGGTCGGGAGTCTTTGATTTCTCACACTCTTGGCCCCCCCGTGCCGGTGCAGCGTCGATTCCACTCCCAACCCCCTTCCCATGCGGCACCCATTCCCCCAAATGGTTGAGGGGAACCCGGAAAGGGTGAAGGGGTTGCAGGGGAGCGGGAAAACCGCTTGCCCGCCTTGAGCGCAGTCG
>CAZCKE010000060.1:0-13453 GCA_964499005.1 uncultured Tepidisphaeraceae bacterium | reverse complement strand
GCAGATCCGTGCCTTTCTGCCTCAATTCGACTTCGATCACTTTTTTGGCGTTGTCCCAGGCGCCGCCGGCGTTGGCCATGAATATCGCCTGGAAGAGTCCGAACGTCGCCATGGAAATCAGGAAGCCGATGAAGAAGTACGGGTCGATGCAGGCATACGCCAAGGCGCTAAAGAAAACGACGAAAAAGATGTTGAGCATTCCCGCCTGGGCGTATTTCGTGCATATTTCAACGACCCGCTTGCTGTCCTCCACGGATGCTTTGTCGGCGCCGTCCAAGCGCATGTTGCGCTTGATGAACTCGACGGCACGATACGCGCCGGTAACGACGGCCTGCATGCTCGCCCCGGTGAACCAATAGATTTCCGCTCCACCCGCGATCATTCCCAACAGGAACGGAGCATGAAGCACGGAGAGACGCGCGATGGCCGCCGAGTCGGACAGACCCTGTGTGAGCATCATGATGATCGAGAAAATCAGGGTCGTTGCGCCAACCACGGCAGTGCCGATGAGAACGGGCTTCGCCGTCGCTTTGAACGTGTTTCCAGCTCCATCGTTTTGTTCAAGCAAGAGCTTGGAATGCTCAAAATCGGCGTTGATTCCGTACTCATGTTTGAGTTGTTCGGTAATGCCCGGCAGGGATTCGATGAGACTCAATTCATAAACGCTTTGGGCGTTATCCGTCACCGGGCCGTAGCTGTCGACGGCGATCGTGACCGGCCCCATGCCCAGGAATCCGAAGGCGACCAGCCCAAATGCAAAGACGGCCACGGCGGCCTGAGCGCCGGGGTTTAGCAGCAGCGCGACACCGCCAGCGCCGCCCCAATTGGCGATGCCATAGGCAGCGGTCATCAGACCTCCGATGACAATGCCTCCCATCCAGAAGGCGGAAAAGTTGCCGGCGGTCAGACCGCTGAGAATATTCAGCGATGCTCCGCCTTCGCGGCTGGCCGTGACGATCTCGCGAACATGGCGGCTGTGGACGCTTGTGAATATCTTGGTGAATTCAGGAATAAGCGCACCGGCCACCGTGCCGCAGGTAATTATTGTGGACAGCTTCCACCAGAGGCCATCGCCCAGATTATGGATCAATATCCACGAACCGAAATACGTGGTGATGACCGAAACCAGGCTGGTGATATAGACCAAACTTGTCAGCGGCTTTTCGAAGTCCATTTCGGTCGCATTCACGAAACGCCTGCGAGCAATCGACTCGTTGATCCAGTAAGAAACACCGCTGGCAATCACCATGATTAGCCGCATGGCGAATATCCAGACGAGAAGCGGAACCTGAAATGCCGGGCGCACCGCGAGCAGGATGAAGGTAATGAGTGCGACGCCGGTGACTCCATAAGTCTCAAAACCGTCGGCGGTAGGGCCAACACTGTCACCGGCATTGTCGCCCGTGCAGTCGGCGATGACGCCGGGATTCCGAGCATCGTCCTCCTCGACCTTGAAGACGATTTTCATCAGGTCCGCGCCGATATCCGCAACCTTGGTGAAGATTCCGCCGGCAACGCGCAATGCCGCCGCACCGAGCGATTCACCCACGGCAAAACCGATGAAACAGGGCCCGGCGTAGGTTGCCGGAATGAAGAGCAGGATCACCAGCATCATCAGCAATTCAACACTGATGAGAACCATTCCGACGCTCATACCGGCCTGCAACGGAATGGCGTAAAGGGGATAGGGCTTACCGCGCAGAGACGCGAAGGCGGTCCGGCTGTTCGCAAACGTATTGATCCTCATTCCAAACCAGGCCACCGACACGCTCCCAGCGATCCCGACGAGACTGAACAGCAGGATCGTGGCGACTTTCGCCACCGTCATCCGCTGCCCCGATTCATCCGTCGTTAAAAAGCCGAAGTAGATGATCAGAACGGTTCCAATAAAGACTTCCAATAACAGAATGAATTTCAGCTGCGCTTTCAAATAAGTCTTGCATGTTTCATAGATGGTTGCCGACACCCGGCTCATGGCGGGATGAACCGGCAAAACCTTGAGCTTGCGATAGATTGCCAATCCGAATGCCAGACCGGCAAAACAGATCAGCATTCCGACGACCAGCAGATTCCAGCCTCCAACAAATCCGAAAAATTTCGCGCTGTTCAGATCGGGTATTTTCAGGCTCGCCTCGCTGGCAAGGGAAGGAGAAGGAAAGATCAGTCCAACTGTGAGAATTATTATGGAGCACGCTGCCCATATTCGACGTTCCGAGAGCAATGACGATTTCATAATTGAAACCTTTCTTCGACTGCTAAAAAGCCGTTGGGCTAAGCATCGAGATCGGAATCAGTTTCAGAATCGGAGACAACCCTGTTCTTTTCATAGGGGAATTCGCTGATGCGAAGGAAAACGCGCGGGGGTGTAATATAACGCACTATGCCAGAAGGAATCCCTGCTGCCAGAGCGGCTTTTGAGACGGCCGGCCATCCTCCAACGCGTCCTCTTGATGCGATCTTTGCGCCGCGCACCATCGCGGTCATCGGCGCTACCGAGACGACGGGAAGCGTGGGACGCACACTGCTTTGGAACCTGGTGACCAGCCCGTTTGGCGGAACGGTATTTCCGGTAAATCCCAAGCGATCCAGCGTCCTGGGCATTAAGGCGTATCCCGACATCCAGGCGATTCCGGAGCGGGTCGATCTGGCGGTTGTTGTGACGCCCGCCGCCAGAGTGCCGGAAGTGATCGGGCAATGCGCCGACGCCCGGGTTAAGGGTGCGATCGTGATTTCTGCCGGATTCCGCGAGTTGGGCCCGGCAGGTTTAGCGCTGGAGCAGCGGGTGCTGGAACAGGCGCGACGCGGCGGCATGCGCGTGATCGGCCCCAATTGCCTTGGAGTCATGAATCCATTGACGGGTTTGAACGCGACGTTCGCCAAGGGCATCGCCAAGCCGGGCAACGTCGCGTTCATCAGCCAAAGCGGCGCGCTGCTCACAGCGATTCTTGACTGGAGCCTAAGCGAGATGGTGGGCTTCAGCGCCTTCGTTTCGACCGGTTCGATGCTCGACGTGAATTGGGGCGATTTGATCGACTATTTCGGCGACGATCCTCGAACGCGAAGCATTCTGATCTATATGGAGTCCATTGGAGATGCGCGGGCATTTTTATCCGCGGCGCGCGAGGTTTCGCTCAACAAGCCAATTATCGTGATCAAAGCCGGTCGAACCGATGCGGCGGCCAAGGCGGCGGCGTCGCATACGGGATCGCTGACCGGCAGCGATGAGGTTCTGGATGCCGCCTTCCGCAGGTGCGGCGTTCTTCGCGTCGATCACATTTCGGATTTGTTCTCTATGGCGGACGTACTGGCGAAGCAACCGCGACCGGCTGGCCGGCGTTTGGCCATCGTCACCAACGCGGGCGGTCCCGGTGTGCTTGCCACGGACGCTCTATTGGCCGGCGGCGGTGAATTGGCGGCGCTTTCGGCGCAGCTTCGCGAGTCGCTCGATTCGTTTCTGCCGCCCCAGTGGAGCCACAACAATCCGATTGACGTTCTGGGCGACGCGGCTCCGGATCGCGTGGCGAAGGCGATCCAGAAGGTTGCCGAAGACGCCGGTAATGACGGTGTCCTTGCGATATTAACGCCGCAGGACATGACAGACCCGACGCAAACCGCCGAGGCGATCAAGGCATTTGCAAAACTGGACGGGAAACCGCTGCTTGCGAGTTGGATGGGCGGGACCGAGGTATCGGCCGGGCATGCGATTCTTAGCCGGGCCGGTGTTCCCACCTTCGATTTTCCCGATGCGGCCGCGCGCGCCTTCACCTACATGTGGCGATATTCATATAACCTGCGCGGCTTATACGAAACGCCGGCGCTGGGAGACGACAACCAGGAGCAAGTTGATCGAACCACCGCGGCGGAAATTATCGCGACGGCAAAATCGAGCGGGAACCAGCTTCTGGATGAATCGCAATCCAAAAAATTACTGGCGTCCTACGGAATTCCAGTCGTTCAAACCGCTGTGGAAACCACTGCCGCCGGGGCGGCGCGGGCGGCTGAAACCTTGGGGTTTCCGGTCGCTCTCAAACTTTATTCCCATACGATTACTCATAAGACAGACGTCGGGGGCGTTAAGCTCAACTTAACAAGCAGAGATGACGTGGCCCGGGCGTTCAACGAAATCCAGGAATCGGTCACGCGCATGGCCGGACGCGAAAAGTTCCAGGGTGTTACAGTTCAGCCAATGATCGATGCGCGCAGCGGGTACGAGCTCATCATCGGATCAAGTATCGACGCGCAGTTTGGTCCTGTTTTGCTTTTTGGATTGGGAGGTCAGCTTGTCGAAGTGCTGAAGGACCGCGCTCTTGGCCTTCCTCCGTTCAACGCGACTCTGGCGCGCCGAATGATGGAACAGACCAGGATATTCAAGGCCCTTCAAGGCGTGCGCGGCCGACGGCCGGTTGATATCGACCTCTTATGCCAAATCCTCGTCAGATTCAGCCAACTCGTTGTCGAGCAGCCCTGGGTGAAAGAAATAGAAATCAATCCATTGATAGTAACCTCTGAGCGGATCATCGCCGTGGATGCTCGCGCCGTCCTGTGGAAATCAGATACAAAAGAGGCGGATTTGCCCCGCACAGTTATCCGGCCATATCCGACGCAGTACATAACCCGGTGGTCGCTTCCTGATGGTCCGACGATCACCATTCGACCGATTCGGCCGGAAGACGAGCCGCTGTTGGTCCGATTTCACCAGGAATTGTCAGACCGGAGCGTCCTTTTCCGCTATTTCCATCCGATTCATCTAAGCCAACGCGTCGCGCATGAACGGCTTATCCGGGTCTGCTTTAATGATTACGATCGCGAACTGGCGCTTGTCGCGGAAGGACGGCGGCCCGAAAACGACGAGCGATTCATTCTCGGCATCGGCCGTCTGAGCAAGCAGCCCGGCAGCAAGGAAGCAGAGTTCGCCATTGTCGTCAGCGACACCTGGCAGAAACGAGGTCTGGGAACGCAGTTACTCAAGCTTTTGCTAGAAGTGGCCAACAACGAAAAACTTGAACGGTTGTTCGCGACGATTATGTCCGAGAATCTGGAAATGCAGCGTGTGGCCGAGAAACTGGGATTCGAGCTGTCTCGCAGCCTGACGGATTCAACGGTATTTGCCGAATTGGACATGACGCGCAGCAATGCCGCCGAGCTCTGAGCGAGTGGACTGCACGTTTGTTACAAAACGTTCGCGTGTGTTCCATGACAAAGAACCAAATGGATCGCTTCATTCGGGGGTTCTTTGATTAAATGCGCGAAGACATTGGGCCGCCATGGAGTTTTTCGACGAGTTACGGGACAAATGAATTCGTGCGGCCGATAGGTCAAGCCAGCGCCCTCTTCTTCCATCCACAAGTCGTGACGTCCGCCACATAAAGGACATTGGGAATTTCTGTAAATGACAACCATAAAACCTTCTTCATAAGACCTGTTGCAAGGCTCTGTTGTTATAGCTGCTCATCGGACTTTTCCTGGCGCTGACTATGGCCACACAATCCCACAATGGAATCACCGGGGTTGCGGCTGCGCAATCGCCCATCAACAATTGCCGTTTCAAGCACCTTAAGAGAACGCGCAAATACTTCCTCCGGTCCTCCGGTTGCGGGGATGGGCATCAACAGATCCAAGTCTCGATACAAAGCGATAAGCGGCGCGGTATCGCGCTGATAAATTTCCATGCGAACTTCAATCGATTCGGGTCGATCGTCTTCTCGTTGAACCAGGCGTCCTTCACAGTGGTCACAAATCCCCGCGACGCGCGGCGGATTATTTGTCTCGTGAAAGACAGCCTTGCATTTTGTGCAAACACGGCGGCCGGCGAGGCGCGAAATGATCTCTTTCATCGGCAGCTCGTAATTCAGAACGCCGTCCAGTTGAAGCCATTCACTTTTCAAAAGCTGTTGAAACGCCTGCGCCTGCGCCAGCGTGCGCGGGAATCCGTCAAGCACAAATCCTCCGTAGCAGCGCAAGCAACCGGCACGCTCTCGCACGATATCCCATACCGTGGAATCCGGCACAAGCTCGCCGGATCGCATGTGGCGTAACGCATCGGCCATGGCCGGTGTTCGATTGGAATTGCATGGACTTGCGGCGGCGCGAAAAACATCGCCGGTGGCGAGATGGCATGCACCCAATTTCTCGCTGAGCAACTGCGCTTGCGTGCCTTTGCCGACGCCGGGCGGACCCAGCAATACCAGCCTCCATGGCCGATATGGAGTTTCTGGAAGCAGCGAGCATTTGGCAAAAGGGCCTTCAAGCCAGGCGGCACGATCGTTTTTTATTTTTGGATTCATGAGAACTCCGATTTGACGCCGACTCGGCCATGCCAACTGTTGAGCACGCGCATGTAATTTCCCCGTTCGAAAGCCGCGGGGTCCGCGCATCGCGCCAAACTCAGGCTTCCCTGCATCTGGCGGATGGATTGATACTCGTTCTCTTCCATCCATTTCTTCAGATCGTCGAGCAGGACCTTCAGGTGCGATGGGCCGTGCTTCAATAACGCGGAGACCATTTGCACGGCGTGCGCGCCAGCCATGATTGCCTTGACTGCGTCGGTTGCGGTATGGATTCCGCCGCTGGCCGCCAGCGATGCGCTGCATCTGCCAGAAAGAATCGCCAGCCAGCGCAGACGCGGCAGCAACTCGGATGAATCCGATAGATGGAGCTGCGGCATGACGCTGAGGAGATTCAGGTCGATGTCAGGCTGATAAAAGCGATTGAATAGCACCAGCCCATCCACGCCGACCGTGCGTAATTCCATCGCCAGATTTGGCACGGATGTAAAGAACGGCGATAACTTGACCGCCAGGGGCAAATGGACAGACTGCCGCACTTCCCGCGCGACTTCCCGGATTCGATGTTCGATGAACGACGACGTTTCCCCCGTCTGCGTTGCCACATGATAGACATTCAATTCCAGCGCGTCAGCGCCCGCCTGTTCAATCAGCGCAGCGTAACGAAGCCATCCGGAGAGACTCAAACCGTTAAGGGAGGCGATAACGGGGACATCAACCGCTTCCTTTAACCGGCGAATATGATTCAAGTACGCATCGGGATTGAACGTGAACTCTTCCACTCCGGGGAAAAATGACCGCGCCTCCGCAAATAAATCAGCGTACATTTCAAGGTTTTGGACGCTGGCGTAGTGTTCGCCTTCGATTTGCTCTTCGAACAAGGACCGCATGACGATCGCCGACGCGCCGGCGTCTTCGAGTCGCCGCGCGGTATCAAGGTCATCGGCCAAGGGCGAAGCGCCAGGCATTAGCGGATGCGCCAGTTCCATTCCCAGATAAGAGGTATTGAGATTCATACCGACACCTTTGTATTTGAAGGTGTTTGCTCCGCTGCGGACGCATGGGCTTCAGGAGATTGTGCCAATCGATGATATAGCGAATGCCGATCCATCACTTGTTGCTTGGCTGCTTGTAGCAGGGTTTTGTATCGCACAGGATCCTTTTGCTCGACCATGCGGAAGCGAGTCTCGTTGAACATAAACTGCTGGAGTTGGTTATTCGGGACGCCGGAATCCAGTTGGAATGGGTTTTGTCCCGCTGCGCGGCGCCGTGGATCGAAGCGATAGAGCGGCCAATATCCGCTGGCGACAGCTAGTTTCTGTTGCTCTGGGGCCAATGCCAGATCGTATCCGTGGGCTATGCAGTGACTGTATGCGATGATCAGCGCGGGACCGGGATACGTTGCGGCTTCCTGAAACGCTTTGACGGTATGTACGTCTTTTGCTCCAAACGCCACTTGCGCCACGTAAATGTTGCCATATGCCATTGCTAGCAGCCCCAAATCCTTCTTAGCCGAGGCTTTTCCCGCCGCGGCGAATTTGGCGGCAGCACCGATGGGCGTCGCCTTCGATTGCTGGCCTCCCGTGTTGGAATAGACCTCCGTATCCAATACCAGGACTTTCACGTCCGCGCCGGATGCCAGGACGTGATCCAGTCCTCCGTAACCGATGTCATACGCCCATCCGTCTCCTCCGATGATCCAGACGTTTTTATAAACCAGATAATCGGCCAGTACGGACAGTCGTCTGGCTTCGGGTGAGCCACTCAGTGATTGCAACTTCTGGCGGAGTTCCGCAACGCGCTGTCTTTGCGAAGCGATGCCCGCTTCGTTGCTCTGGTCGGCGTCTATTAAGGCGTCCACCAAATTCTTTCCAATGGGATCGGTCAGTTGCCGCAGAAGCTGCCGGGCCTGCGTGGCAAGTTGCTCGACGGCCAGACGCATGCCAAGCCCATATTCCGCATTGTCTTCAAATAACGAATTGCTCCAGGCCGGTCCGCGCCCTTCACGATTGGTACAGTAAGGCGTCGTTGGCAAGTTGCCGCCGTAGATGGATGAGCAGCCGGTCGCATTGGCAACCAGAAGCCGATCCCCGAAAAGCTGAGTTAGGAGCTTGATGTAGGGGGTTTCGCCGCATCCGGCACAAGCGCCGGAGAATTCCATTAGCGGCTGGAAGAACTGCGATCCCTTGACATCGACTCTCACTTTCGAGCGGTCGATTTCGGGAAGATCGAGGAAGAACTTAAAATTCTCCGCCTCCCGTTGCCGTAGCGGCGCCTGGGGCGCGAGGTTTAGCGCTTTGCGCTTCGGCTCAGATTTGTCCCTGGCGGGGCAGATCGCGACGCAGAGGCCGCATCCCGTGCAGTCCTCGGGAGCCACCTGCAAGGTGTATTTCAAACCGCGCAAATCCGCTGCGTTGTAGTCAGTCGACGCGAAACCTTCCGGCGCGCCCGTGAGAGAATCCGGCGCATATGCCTTGGCTCGGATGGCCGCGTGCGGACAGGCAAATGCGCATTTGTTGCACTGGATGCACAGGCCTGAATCCCATACCGGGATTTCAGTGGCGATGTTGCGTTTTTCCCATCGCGCGGTTCCCACGGGCCAGGTTCCATCCACCGGCATCGCGCTGACGGGGAGCAAATCCCCGCGATTGGCCAGCATCATCGCCGTGACGTTCCTCACGAAATCCGGCGCCTCGGCCGGTACGATCGAAGGAAGCGGCTTGCCATTGATGATGCCGGCGGGAACGGGCAACTCCCGCAGGTGCGCCAGCGTTCCATCCACGGCCGCAAAATTCTTGCGAACGATCTCCGCCCCCTTTTTCGAGTAGGTCTTCTCGATGGCCTTTTTGATTTGCGCAACGGCCTGCTCACGCGGCAGCACACCGCTGATCGCAAAAAAACACGTCTGCATGACCGTATTGATGCGGCCGCCCATGCCCGCCTCGCGGGCCGCGCGATAGGCGTCGATCACGTATACCCTCAGTTTCCTGGCGGAAATCTGCTCCTGGACTTCGCACGGCATTTGTTCCCATACTGCGTTCAGTTCAAACGGCGCGTTCAGCAGCAGTATCCCGCCGTCCTTCGCATAGCTCACGATGTCGAATCGTTCCAGAAAATGAAACGAATGGCAGGCGACAAAATTTGCTCGCCGGATCAGATAGGCCGAACGAATTGGCCGCGGGCCGAATCGCAGATGACTGATGGTGATCGCTCCGGATTTTTTTGAATCGTATACGAAATATCCCTGCGTATTGAAGTCGGTTTCCTCTCCGATGATTTTGATGGAATTCTTGTTGGCCCCGACGGTGCCGTCGGCGCCCAACCCAAAGAATACGGCGCGGAAAACGTCTTCAGGTTCCGTATCGAAATCGTCTGGAACGTCGAGGGACAACTTTGTCACATCATCGTTGATCCCAATCGTAAAGTGACGGCGGGGACCGGGGCGTTTTAACTCGTCGAACACGGCCTTGACCATTGCCGGCGTGAACTCGTGCGATGCAAGACCGTAGCGCCCGCCGATGACAGTGGGCCTGCGGGCAAACCGCGAAGAATCTCCTTCGTTCAGGGCTGCGACAACATCCAGGAAGAGCGGCTCGCCAATGCTACCGGGTTCTTTTGAACGATCCATCACCGCGATGGCGCACACGGATTCCGGGAGCGCTGAGAGAAACCGCTCGACCGAAAACGGCCGATACAACCGGACCTTCAGAACTCCAACCTTTTCGCCGTCGCCCACGAGGTGTTCCACCGTTTCGTGCGCTGTTTCAGCGCCCGATCCCATGATGACGACCACGCGTTCAGCCTGTGGGTGTCCAACATATTCGAAGAGCCGGTACTGGCGGCCGGTGAGAACGCCAAATCGATTCATCACTTTTTCCACTGTGACGGGGCAGGCCAGGTAAAACGGATTTGACGCTTCGCGCGCCTGGAAGAAGGTATCGGGATTTTGAGCCGTGCCGCGAAGCACCGGATGGTCCGGCGTCAGGGCGCGCTCGCGGTGAGCGGCGATTGCGTCGGGATCGATCATCGCCCGCAGGTCGTCATCGCTAAGCATCACGACCTTTTGTATTTCATGGGACGTGCGAAATCCGTCGAAGAAATGCATGAACGGGACGCGCGATTCCAGCGCGGCCGCGTGAGCGATGCACGCCAGGTCATGCGCTTCCTGCACGCTGTTGGAGCAGAGCATCGCAAAGCCCGTCTGCCGGCAGGCCATTACATCGGAGTGGTCGCCGAAAATGGAAAGCGCATGCGTGGCGATGGCGCGGGCGGAGACATGCATGCAGAAGGCGGTCAATTCTCCGGCAATCTTGTAAAGGTTGGGGACCATCAGGAGCAATCCCTGTGATGCCGTGAATGTGGTCGCCAATGCGCCCGCCTGCAGGGCGCCGTGGATGGCGCCCGCCGCGCCGCCTTCAGATTGCATTTCCACAACGCGCGGCACCATGCCCCAGATGTTTTGCCGTCCTTGTGCCGACCATTCGTCGGAAAATTCACCCATTGCCGAGGATGGGGTGATCGGATAGATGGCGATGACCTCGCTCAACCGATGCGCCACCGAGGCGACCGCCTCGTTCGCTTCAAGAGCCATCTTCTGTCGCGTTTGTGCCGGCATATCAAGACTTCCTTTCACCATGCTTTAGTGAATGTCGTCCAATCTGCGCCGGCCGCCTATCGGGTCAACAAACGATTTGCGCGTAGGTGCAAACACCTAAGGCAAAAGGCGGATTTTCTCCGGGCGGCGCGGTCAATCCGCATTTATAGAATCCGCGGCCGATGAAAGAGGATTCCTATAAATCCACCGCATGTGCCGTGGCGCTCACGCAAACCTGTCAGCGCCGTCGGTGGCACATTACAGGCCGCGTGCAGGGTGTGGGATTTCGACCCTTTGTTTTTCGCACGGCCACGCGGATGCAAATCACCGGCGCGGTGTGGAACGACGCCGCTGGCGTCGTTATTGAGGCCCAGGGAACACCTGAGCGGCTCCGGGAATTCAGCAGCGCCCTCCGAAGCGACGCTCCGGCAGCGGCCGCCATCCGCGGAATCGTGGAGGAGGACATTTCGATTCATCCGCGAGAGACCGCGTTTCAAATCCGCCACTCAGTCTCAAACGCATTACCTGACGCGGAAGTGACCCCAGACCTTGCCACTTGCGGGGATTGCGCCGCGGAGATCCGGGATAAAACAAACCGAAGGCGCCACCGATATCCATTGACAAACTGCACCAACTGCGGCCCGCGTTTCAGCATTATTCGCGCGATCCCTTATGACCGCGCGAATACGACGATGACCGGCTTTCCCATGTGCGGCCAATGTGACCGGGAATATGAAGACCCGGCCGACAGGCGATTCCATGCACAACCCAACGCCTGTCACCAATGCGGGCCGCAGTTGGACCTGATTGATCACCGCGGACAACAGATTCAAGGCGACCCCATCGAAGCCGCGGCCCGGCTTCTTGCCAACGGGAAGATCGTCGCGGTGAAAGGGGCGGGCGGATTTCACCTGGCGGTTCGAGCGGACGATTCTGCGGCGGTGGCACGCCTGCGCCAATTGAAAAACCGGCCCGCCAAGCCCTTTGCCCTCATGTCTGCATCCCTGCAATCAGCCCGACGGCTGATCGCACCAAGCTCGCACGGCGAGGAACTGCTCGCGTCGCCGGCCGCGCCAATCGTCCTGGCGCCTCGCATCGTGGAAGCGCGCGTCGCGCCGGCTGTGGCGCCGGCAAGCCATCGCCTCGGTGTTATGCTTCCTTACACCCCGCTGCATCATTTGATCTTCGATGAACTGCATAGGTTCGGCATCGATGTTCTCGTGATGACCAGTGGCAATGATGTCGATGAACCCCTGGTCTTTGATGACGACGAAGCCGTCGGACGACTTGGCAATTTGTGTGATGCAATTCTCCGGCACAATCGACCCATTCAAAGAGCCGTGGACGATTCGGTGCTGATCGACACCGCTCACGAGCCTATTGTTGTACGGCGTTCACGGGGTTATACGCCGCAACCGCTTCCTCTCATGGATATGACAGACATTGCGCCGGGTCTGGCGGTCGGCGCTGAAATGAAAAGCACGGTGGGAATATTCCGCGATGGACAGTTTATTCTGAGCCAGCATCTTGGAAACCTGACACGGACCCGCACGTTTGACGCCTTCAAGCGCGCCATTTCCGACCTGTGCGCTTTATTTGCGGTCAGGCCCAACTGGATCGCGCACGATCTTCATCCCGTCTACCTTAGCACCGAACATGCCAAACGTCTGGCGGCCGAATGGGATGTCCCACTGATAGGTGTGCAACATCATCACGCCCATGCGGCGGCGGTTCTTGTTGAGCACGGCTTGGAGAGCCCGGCGCTGGCGGTGATCTGCGATGGAACGGGTTATGGAACAGACGGAACGATCTGGGGAGGAGAATTGCTGCTGGCGCGTTTGGATGGTTTCAAACGCCTTGCGCGGCTGCGGCCGATTCTATTGCCCGGTGGTGACGCGGCAGCCAAACATCCCTGGCGAAGCGCCCTGGCTCTTCTGCACATGACATACGGGAAAGATTTCACCCAAATTCCCGTCTGCGCCGCGCTAGCTGACAAGGCGCAAGTCCAATTCGTGAGCCACATGCTGGTCAATCAAATTTCCTGCGCTGTCAGCAGTTCGACCGGTCGTTTGTTCGATGGCGTCGCGGCGCTGCTTGGCCTGTGCCGTGAAAACCGGTTTGATGCCGAAGCTCCGGCCGCACTTGAAGCCGCCGCGGCAACAACCACCGGTGCGGCGCCGATGATTGAAAATGGCTTCGCATTGCACGCCGCTGGCGATCTCACCGAAATTGATCTTTCCCACACACTGCAAAAGATCGTGGATGGCGTCGTGCGTCACCAGCCGGTCGAGGACCTGGCGATGCTCTTCCACGTCAACTTGGCTGCCGCATGGGCGGCAGCAGTTGAACAGGCAATGTTGCAAACGGGACTAACCAAGGTCGCCCTGAGCGGCGGTGTCTTCTGCAACGAACTATTCGTTGATTTGCTCACCCGACGTTTGGAGCGTCTAGGCGCGCAGGTCCTTAGACATCGCCACGTTCCCCCCAACGATGGCGGGATCGCCTTCGGCCAGACAGCGGTGGCCGCCGCACGCCTGAAATCAGGTTCCAATCAATAAGCGAGGCTCGCATGTGT
>CAZCKE010000059.1:9780-13501 GCA_964499005.1 uncultured Tepidisphaeraceae bacterium | reverse complement strand
GTCCCGCTGCCGTATTTGAACAGCCGCGCTTCGCGCGTCCACAAATCCATGATCCCGCCGGAATTCACCAGATCGTCCGTCACCGACTGGATGAAGCAGGCGTGCGGCTGAGGATGGCTGTACGCATCCTTGCTCTTGGTCAATTCGCCACTGCGCGGATCGCAATAGAAATGCCCCTGCGCCGGCCCGGTGATGCCATAGGCCCAGTGCAATCCCGTGTTGAACCACTGCGGGCTATTGGGGGCGCACATCTGATGGATCAGCATGTGCGCCAGCTCGTCGTAAAACGCCTGGGCATCCTCGGCCGTGTCGAAATACCCGTGTTTTTCGCCCCAATATCGCCAGCATCCGGCCAGGCGGTTCACCACCTGCTTGACCGATTTCTCCGGTCCCGTGACGATGTTTCCCTCGCTGTCATGGACCGAATTCCCGTCCGAATCCTTCTCCGGCACGCCGGCTTTGCGGAAATATTTGCTCACCATGATGTCGGTGGCCAACTGCGACCAGGGCTTGGGAATCTCCGCGTCGTTCATCTCAAAAACGACGCTCCCATCCGGATTGGAAATCCGGCTCGTGCGCTTCTCATAGTCCACGGAGGCCAAAGCATCCTGGCCGGCCTTGGTGAATCGACGGGTGATCTTCATGGTTCGAATCCCTTCCCTGATTTGTAGATCGAACGTTTAATTTTCAACAAAGCAAACAACGTGCTGACGCACCTCCGCAAAACTGCGGCGGCGCACTCCTTTGCCAAAGGTCAGTCGACCTTCGGCAGCGTCAATCCTTTTTGGTCCTGGTATTTTCCGCCCTTGTCCGCGTAGCTCTTGGAACAGATCCGCTCGCCCTTGAGAAAGATGAGCTGGGCGATCCCCTCGTTGGCGTAAATCTTGGCCGGCAGCGGCGTCGTGTTGCTGATCTCCAGCGTGATCCGCCCGCGCCATTCCGGCTCGATCGGTGTCACGTTCACGATGATTCCGCATCGGGCGTACGTGCTCTTGCCGACGCAGATCGCCAGATAGCCGCGCGGCATCGAAACGACCTCGACGGTCTCGCACAGCGCAAAGCTGTTCGGCGGGATCAGCACGTGATCCTGCCGGGTCTCATCCGTGTCGATGGTTACAAAGCTGCGCTCCGAGAAGCGCTTGGGGTCGACGATCTCCGAGTTGACGTTGGTGAAGATCTTGAAGACCGACCCGACGCGAAGGTCATATCCGTAACTGGAGACCCCATAACTGATCTTGCCGGGCCGTTTGACGTTTTCCTCGAAAGGCTCGATGCCGATCAGCTCGCGGATCTGACTATCGCAAAGGATTCCCATACCTGACTCCCAACCTGCCAATGGTCCAGGCCGCTTGAGCCCCGGACGGCGCGATAAACTCCCATCGCATCGGCTCGCTCGAGCGATGCGTTCGGTTACAACGCCATCATCCTAATTGCGTTTACACCTCTTACGAACGGGGTGAGAAGCGCACGGCGAAGCCAGCCAATCCATGGCCAAGCCCCATCGCCGCGCGCCTGTCGCCCCGTCCGACGTGGATTTCGCCAATATACACAACATCTGGTGGACTGCCAAGAAAACTTTACTAAATGTTGAGTCATACGATGCAAATCCCGCCTTAACAAATGAAAGGACGGGGGCTTAGCGTATTCAACTTTTTTTCTGAATCGAATCCATATTTTTCACCACCCAATTTATCCACCGGCTCCGGCGACAGGGCGGTGGAAAAGTCCCCCGGCCGCTCCCTTCCGTAAAGCCGCGAAATACCGCAAATTTTGAAATGACGGTCCGGTCGAGCCGTTGAAACTTCATATGGAAGTGAAAGCTGTTGTTTCCCGAAAGGCGGCGGATATGCAGGCAAACGATGCGGAAGCGCTGCGGCAATACGCATCAACCGGGCACCAGGACGCTTTTGCTCAACTCGTCAGGCGGCATGTCGATTGGGTCTATTCCACCGCTTTACGCATGACGCACGACCAGACCCTGGCCGAGGATGTCACACAAGGCGTATTCCTGATGCTGTCACAAAAAGCGGATCGGTTGTCGCGGCATCCGGTCATCGCGGGGTGGTTATTTCGCGCGACTCAATTTGGAGCCCGGGCCATTCTCAAGGCCGAGCAAGTCCGCAAGAAACACGAGGAACGTGTCATGCGCCAAGCACCGACGATGACCCCAGGCAACCCGCATTGGACCGAAATTCACGACCTGCTCGATGAGGCGGTTGGCCACCTCAAAGGTGAAGATCGCACGGCCATCGTGCTTCGGTTTTATCAACAATTAAGCCTCAGTGAGGTCGGGGATGTGCTGGGGATCGGCCAAGACGCCGCCCGCAAGCGCGTGGCGCGGGCGGTTGGGCGGCTTCGCGAGCGCCTGGGCAAAGGAGATGAATCGATGTTATCGGCCGCGCTGCTTGCCGGAGCGGTCGGAAAAGCGCCGGAGCACCTGACGGGGGCGATCCTGGGCGGCTCGCACGGGGTCGGAGCAGCCGTCGCGGCCAAAGGAATCAAAATCATGACGATGCTGACCAAGCTGAAAGTCGCGGCAGCGGTGGCGGCGATGGTCTGCGTGCCCGTCGCCCTGGGCGCTGTGATCGCAATAGTGGATAGCCACGGCGCGCTGGGGCCTGCGCCCGCGAAAGCAATCGTGCCGGTAATGGCCAGCGCCGCGCCGGCGTCGACCAAGGCTCCTTTTACCGTTTCCAATCGAACCACGTCAATTACAGAGCCGCTGCATGATGACGGCTCCGTGGATTATGTCGCCGCGCTCAATGAACGATACGGGCAAAATGTGACGCCTGAAAACAACGGATTTGTCGTATGGTTGAGCGTGGTCGGGCCCAACGCGATTGCCGCCGACTCTCAAGCGCAGATTCTGGCGATGTGCGGAGTGGACGGATTGCCCAACAGTGGCCAAGTCTGGCAGAGCTACTCGGGCAACACCCCCGTGGCGCAAGGGCCACCGCGGATGTGGCGCGACCAGGACAATCCGGCGCTGGCCGCGTTTTTAAAAGATCACGAAAAGCTGCTCGATCTGGCAGTGCAGGCGGCGGCCAAGCCGAAATGGTGGATGCCCGCCTACTCGCCGACGGATTCGATGAACAATGTGGCGTTGAGCGCTGAGCGGCCATTACGGGATGTCTGCTGGGCGCTGTGCCAGCGCTCCCTTTTGCGCGCTCAACAGGGCGATTTCGATGGATTCATGTCGGATGTCATGGCCGTCAAGCGTTTGTCCAACTTTGCCTGCGGGTGGACGGCTGTCCGCCGCATGTTATCTCTGTTGACGGACGAGATGGCGGACCAGGCCATTGGAAGTGTTGCGGGCTCCGGCGCGTTTTCCGCCGAACAATGGCAGAAACTCGGCAAAGCGCTGGACGCGTCGGATGCGGCGCCGCCGCTCTGGGAGGTGATGGACATCACCCAGCGCTGGAGCGAACTGGATGCCGTTCAAAGAGTTGCGATGGGAAAGATCAATCGATTTGATACGTCCGACACTCGGGCTTTCGGAACCCTGGATCAGAATTTGGTCGATTGGGACGCGGTGATGCGACACATCAATGAGCCCGTCGATGAGGCGGTGAATGCCATGAAGCTGCCGTTGGTCAAGGATCAGCAAGCCGCTATCGCGATTTTTGACGCGAAGATACGAAAGATCGCCGCCGACCAGAGTGCTCATCCCAACTTAACTCCGGAAAGTGGGGAAACAAAAGAGCCGTATTCCCAACGCGTG
>CAZCKE010000059.1:0-9770 GCA_964499005.1 uncultured Tepidisphaeraceae bacterium | reverse complement strand
GACGGGGCCCGGAGGGACAGGCCTCGCACCGCTGCCGACAACCTCACGGCGATCATGATGCCGACAATTTCAGCTTTCTCCCGTCGCTTCTGGGCGCCGGCGATATCGGATGAGATGACCCGCGCAATCGTGGCCCTGGCGCAATATCGAGCCGAAAATGGCAATTGGCCTGCGAAGCTCGATGAGCTGGTTCCCCGCTATCTGCCTCAATTGCCGAAAGACGCGTATTCAACCGGCGGACAGGACCCGGTGCGGTATTCCAAGACGGACGCCGGTGTGCTGTTGTATTCCGTCGGGCCCAATCAAGTGGACAATGGAGGCCGCAATCAAGGCGATATCGCCGTGGGAGCCGCCGGAAAATAAGAGCGGCCGCATCGCGCGGATGAGACTTTTTCTCACGAAGATTGACGAAATTATTCAAGTTGAAGCGTGCGGCGGGGTCCGATATGTTTTGACCCACCATGACCAACCGAATCGCGGCGATGGCAGCTGCGCTGGCCGCTTTTTTTATGCCATCGCTTGGCCGAGCGGCGGATTACCAGTATCCCTTCCAAAATCCTGACCTTTCCGTCGATCAGCGAGTGGACAACCTGCTGAGCCTGATGACCGTTCAGGAAAAGATCGCCTGCCTGGGGACCAATCCGAGCGTGCCGCGACTGGGCGTGCGCGGGACGAATCATGTGGAGGGCCTTCATGGGGAGGAGTTGGCGCAGCCGGGGCATTCTGTTGCGCAGGCTGGTGGCGGCCGCGGCGGCCCGGCGGGGAATGCGGCCGGCGCCCCGGCGGATGTCACCGCCGGCGCACAGACCCAGCCCGCCTCACAGCCCGCGGGGCGAGGGTTTGCCCGCAGAGCGACGCCCACGACCACCTTTCCCCAGGAAATCGGGATGGGCGAAACTTGGGATGCCCCGCTCATCGATGCCGCCGCCGCGCTGGAAGGCAATGAAATGCGTTATGCATTTCATAAATATTCCCGCGGCGGCCTGGTCCTCCGCGCCCCCAATGCCGACCTGGGCCGCGACCCACGTTGGGGGCGCACCGAGGAATGCTTCGGCGAAGACCCCTTCTTTAACGGCTCCATGGTCGTCGCCTTCGTCAAGGGCCTCCAAGGCGACGATCCCCACTATCTCCAGGCGGCCAGCTTAATGAAGCATTTCCTGGCCAACAGCAACGAAGACACGCGGACCAGTTCTTCATCCGATTTTGATGAACGGTTGCTCCGCGAGTATTACTCGGTCCCCTTCCGCATGGGCATCGAGGAAGCGCACGCACAGGCGTTCATGGCCTCCTACAACAAGGTCAACGGCGTTCCGATGACCGTCAACGCGCCGTTGATCGACGATATGGCCCGCAAGGAATGGGGCCTGGATGGAATCATCTGCACCGACGGCCAGGGAATGAGCCTGATGGTGACGGATCACAAATATTTTCCCGATAACGAGCATGCCGTTGCCGCCACCATCAAGGCGACGATCGGCCAGTTTCTCGACCGCAACCGCACTGCGGCCACACAGGCGCTGCACGATAATCTCCTGACCGAGGCGGACCTGGACAATGCCCTGCGAGGCGTCTTTCGCGTAATGATTCGCCTGGGAATGCTCGACTCCGCCGACCGCGTTGCCTACACCAAAATCGCCGCCACCGATCCCTGGCTGAGCGATGACCATAAAGCCTTGGCCCGTCAGGTGACCCGGGAATCCATCGTCCTTTTGAAAAATTTCGGCAACCTTCTTCCTCTCGACAAACAAAAGCTCAAATCCGTCGCCGTCATCGGCACCAAGGCGAATGTCGTCCTGTACGATTGGTATAGCGGCCAGCCGCCTTACGCCGTCACGCCACTGGAGGGCGTCAAAAAAGGCCTCGGCTCTGATGTGACGGTCCGCTACGCTTCCAGCGACGATGCACAGGCCGCCGCGAAGCTGGCGTCATCCGCCGATGTCGCGACCGTCGTCGTCGGAAACCACCCTACGTGCAACGCCCCGTGGAACAAAACCGAATCCCCCAGCGAAGGCAAGGAATCCGTCGATCGCAAGGCCATCACCCTCGACGAGGAGCCGCTTGTGCAAGCCGTTTACGCAGCCAATCCGCGCACCGTCGTCGTTCTCGTCAGCAGCTTTCCCTACGCCATCAATTGGACGCAGCAAAACGTCCCCGCAATTCTGCACATGACCCATTGCAGCCAGGAAGAAGGAAACGCCCTGGCCGATGTTCTATCCGGCGATTACATCCCCGCCGGTCGATTGGTTCAGACCTGGCCCAGCTCCCTCGACCAGCTCCCGCCGTTGATGGATTACAACATCCGCCACGGCCGGACTTACATGTATTTCTCCGGCGAGCCGCTTTATCCCTTCGGATACGGCTTGAGCTATACGACATTCGACTATTCGAATCTCCAGACCAGCGCGGACGCGCTTGCGGCGGATAATAAAGCTTCCATCACCGTGAGCGTCGATGTGAAAAATACCGGCCAGCGCGATGGGGACGAGGTCGTTCAGCTCTACGTGAAACATCTCGGCTCCAAGGTCGATCGTCCCCTGAAGGAATTGAAGGGATTTAGCCGAGTCCCCCTGAAATCCGGAGAAACCAAAACCGTCCGCATGACCCTGGGCGCCAAGCAGCTCGCTTATTGGGAGCCTTCCCGGCACGATTGGGTCATCGAGCCCGATCGGGTCCAATTGATGATCGGGGCCTCCTCGTCGGACATCAAACTTAACCACACAATCACCGTCGGCTCGTGATTTCCTCTTATGACAAAATCCACTGAACAGACGCACGCATTTCAAAATCCCGATCTCCCCATCGAAGAGCGGATCACCCATGTCATCAGCTTGTTGACGCTGGAAGAAAAGATCGCCTGCCTGAGCACCAACCCCAGCGTTCCGCGCCTGGGCATTCGCGGCTCAAGCCACATCGAAGGCCTGCACGGCGTCTCCCAGGGCGGCCCGGCCAACTGGGCCCGCAAGCCGCCCGTCACCACCACGACGTTTCCCCAGGCGATCGGCATGGCCCAGACCTGGGACGTCGCGCTGATGCAGGAAGCCGCCCAGGCCCAGGCGATCGAGGCACGCTATATTTTTCAAAATCCCAAATACGGCGGCGCCGCCCTGGTGATCCGCGCCCCCAACGCCGACCTGGGCCGTGATCCGCGCTGGGGACGCACCGAGGAATGCTTCGGCGAGGACGCCTTCTTCAACGGCACCATGGTCGTCGCCTTCGTCAAGGGTTTGCAGGGGGATCATCCCCGCTATTTGCTTACCGCCTCGTTGATGAAGCATTTCCTGGCCAACAGCAACGAAGACGGCCGCGATCAATCGTCTTCCGACTTCGACGAGCGCCTTTTCCACGAGTATTATTCGGCCCCGTTTCGCAGGGGAGTCATGGAAGCCAACGCCCAGGCGTACATGGCCGCGTACAACGCCTACAATGGAATCCCCTGCCACGTGCATCCGGTCCTCCAGAAAATCACCCGCGACCAATGGGGCCTCGACGGAATCATCTGCACGGACGGCGGCGGCATGGGGCTGTTGTATACCCATCACAAGTGGGTCCCCGATCTGGATCACGCAGCAGCGAAGATCATCCAGGCCGGCATCGGGCAGTTTTTGGACCGTCACGTCGAGCCGACCCGCAACGCCATCAAGCGCGGCATCCTCAAGGAATCGGAGATTGACCACGTCTTGCGATACACCTTCCGAGTCATGATCCGCCTGGGCCTGCTCGATCCGCCCGAAATGGTCCCCTATTCCAAAATCGGAACCGGCCCCGAGCCGTGGCTGAGCGAAAAGAACCATTCCCTGGTCCGCCGCGCCACCCAGAGATCCATCGTGCTGCTGAAGAATTCCAACAACCTGCTGCCGCTGGACCGCAACGCCATCAAATCGATCGCCGTCATCGGCGTCCGAGGCGGCGAAGTCCTCCTCGATTGGTATAGCGGATTGCCCCCCTACACCGTCACGCCGCTACAAGGCATTCGCAATAAGGTGCCGGATGGCGTGAGCGTGCGGTTTGCCGCGGGCCTGGAATCGACATGGCATTTCCCGGGGGCTTTGGAGATGGCCAGGGCCGCCGACGTCGCCATCGTCTGCCTGGGCAATCACCCCACCTGCAACGCTGGTTGGGAAAAATCCGAATCTCCCAGCCAGGGCAAGGAAGCCGTCGACCGCAAGGCGATCACCCTCGACCAGGAAGATTTGCTCCAGCAGGTTCTGGCCGTCAACCCGCGCACGATCCTGGTCCTTTTCAGCAGCTTCCCCTACGCGATCAACTGGAGCCAGGAGCATGTCCCGGCAATCGTTCAGATGGCTCACAACAGCCAGGAAACCGGCAACGCGCTGGCGGATGTCCTCTTCGGCGACTACAACCCCGCCGGTCGATTGGTCCAAACCTGGCCCAAATCCCTCGACGATCTGCCGCCCATGATGGATTACAACCTGCGCAACGGCCGGACGTACATGTACTGCAAAGCCGAGCCGCTCTATCCCTTCGGATTCGGGCTCAGCTATACGACGTTTGAATATTCCAATCTGAAAACCAGCGGCGACACGCTTGCGGCCAACGGCGCCATCACCGTCAGCGTCGATGTTGCCAATACCGGCAAGCGAAACGGCGAAGAGGTCGTGCAGATTTACGCCCGCTTCCTCGATTCCAAAGTCGAGCGGCCGATCAAACAACTGTGCGCCTTCACCCGCGAGGAAATCCCGCCCGGAAAGACCAAAACGATCTCCCTCATCTTTGACGCCAAGCGGCTGGCGTATTGGGATTCGAGTCAGGGGAAATTCGTTGTCGAGCCGGGGAAAATTGAATTGATGGTGGGGGCCTCGTGCGCGGATATGCGCCTAAAAAAATCTGTTCAAGTCTTCGCGTAAAAAGCGCGTCACGGACTTTCGGACGATTGGATCAGTTGGAATTGCACATAGTATTCGTCTACTTTCTGTACATCATGACCGAGCAGTGGGTTGATCTTGTTCCGCACCGTATCCCGCACAACTTTGGCCGCGGCGTCCATCTGGGGCCGACTGGGGGAACCATCGGTAGCTTGATAAATCGTGGTAATTAGCTTCTCCCCATAGGCCTTGATGGCACGAAGAACAGAAATCGTTTTTTGAGCATCGCTCACCGAGGACTTAGTTTGGATGTCCGAGGGTTGAGTACTTGATTTCATGTCTTTATCTGCGTCTTTCCCCTTATTCAGGAGATAAGTCAAAAAAGCTCCATTGCCGGCATTTTTTGCATCCGAGTTCGATAAAGCCGCATCAACTTCACCATTAATAGTGATGACCGCGTTAACAGCAGCCTGATATTCGTCAGCTAATTCAACGTCATAACTGCGTGTTGTCGCTTGATACTGGTTTTGCAGGACATTTTGATCGGCAGTCGGCGAAGGCGGCGCCGCTGGCGATTTGTACCCTCTGCCCATCAGCGCCTGTTCGATCGCTGGGCTCGTCACCGTCGCCCCTGTGGCTGCGCTGGCCAATGCCTGGGCGGATTGGATCATGTCTTTGGGATCGGCCGAGAATCCTTTGACGTACCAGTTCCCAATGTCGTCCTTGACGATGACGTAATTGGTCGTGTTTCCCCCTGCGACGCGCACTCGGTTGATGGTCTGCCAAAACGTCTTGTCAATCTCTTCTCGCGTCTGGATATCCCTGTCGTTTTGCCCAATGCTGCCCAGTAATGGCACGCTTTTCCAAACTTGGTCCATTAGCATGTTGTGCCATGTGGAACTGGTGCTGTCCTGTAAGGAAGTCACTGGGCTACTGTTGCGAAGGAACGCCGATGGTGGCCGGATAAAAACCATGCTCTCTCTTTCATTGTTGAGGAAATCGAGAGCGCTCTTATAATTCTTGGCTGTCGGATCATCTGGTCCGCAATACTTAATCTGTCGGAAATACTCGTAACGAAGCTTATCGATCAGCTGATCGATTACGTCCGTGCGGCTTGGCCCAAGCAGCGGCATAGTCGTAGGACGGAGTGTCAAATTCGACTCGTTCAGTCCGTAAGCGATGCTTGACATGCTTGGCCCGCTGGTGGAACCGCGTTTCGCTAGCTGGCTCCCGGCGGCCTTCAATCCCTGTTCCTCTAATGCTTCCGCTCGCGCGTCGTGTGGTTGGTCCGCTCGTCGCAGTTCGTCGATTTGTGTGATCATGGAATTGGCAACAGCTTGAAGCATGCGAGGTTCGCTTGTTGGATCAACGACCGCGCCATGATCACTTTCATTTGGAGTTTCGTTACCTTTGGAGTCGCGTTTCTGCGCTCGCGCATAGCGCGCCGAATCTCCCTGTTCGAGCAGTAGTTGATTGTTCGCCATGAACTGAAGTTTTTCGCCAAATTGTGTCAGTTGTGTTAGGAGCTCTTCTTGCCTCGATGCGACCGTTTCTTGGTCTCCGATTCCCTCTGCAAAGCGAGTTGTCGCTTCCGAATAGTTCCGGATGAGTGTTTCAATTCCTATCCGAATTCGCCCGCCTGCCAATGCCCCGGTAATGGCGCTCTGAAGGCTTGATAAAGATGTCGACATTGCCATAAGACTCAACGGAATTCCCGAAGTAGCTATAGCTATAGCCCTAAGCGTGGGTCCCCCGGTAATTCCGTATTCGCGCGCAATCGGGTCTTGCATTGCGGCCCAATCTGGTATTTTACTGCCGTCAGCCAATGCGAATTGTGTATCCAACTGTTCTAGGGCCGGGGCTATTGTCTGAGGGTCTTCTACTAAAATCTCCTCGATGACTTCCTGAATGGCAGGTCCCTTCTCATTTAACCACGCCAAAGCCTTGTAATATTCGGCTGTTTTTTCTTCGTTTGTCGCTGTTGGAAACCTTGCAGCTTCTCTTGCTTGTTCGATGCATGTCCTCCAAGTATCGCCGAGGCGATCATCTAGACGACTTTGCAATGTCCTTGCATATTCCTTCTTCTGGTCGGCAATTAGGGCTAGGCACAAGTACCTTATTTCAATTTGCGTGCTCACGAGAGGGGCAGCAAATCTTATCAATCGATGTTGATTTGCACGGGATGGAACCGTTGAAACCACATCTTTAATGATCCAAAGGCCATCGGCCATAATTGTCGCTTGATCGTTACGGCAGTTACCGAATGCCCTGGCGATTTGAGTGACAGCATCCACAAAAAGCTGACGTCTTGTGGGGTCGGTGAAAAATAACGCCGCATCATTACTTACAAAATTCGGGTTCTCTAGCAACTCATAGCTTCCGTTGGTCGATTTGGAGTAGTCTGTGCCGTTTCTAGTTGTAGCTATATCATTTGGGTAAGATTTATTTGCCGCGTGTAACGGCTGCCAGAAATGCTTATGAGCATCCACGAGGTCATATGCAAGACGATAGTGAGTCTCGGGATCAGTTTCAAAGAACACTATGTATTGTCGTTTCAATTTATTCGCTCGCTCAGTCGTAGCCGCGGGAAGTGCTTTGATCGATTCCTCTACTTTAGGACTCCGGAGCTCATCGGCCAAGTTTTTCATGGTTTGATTAGCTTCATTCAATACTCTCGCGTTTTGTTCCATGTCGCCGATCGCTTCTCTTGCCTGATCGATAAGATCGGCGACTTTTCCGCCATCGATGTCGTCGTAAAGGCCTAGGACCTCGTTGACTTCAATGGCGCGCTCATTCGTAAAATAGCGATGACGGTTGTCTTCGACAAAGCCGCGCTTGTACCAAATATTCTTTTCTTTACGCTGTCGAACGTTCTCGTCTGGCCACTGCAACTCGTCTCGCAGCGCCACCAATAGAGGCTTGGCGCCGATGGCCATAGCGGCGGTCTGTTCGATTTGCACCAGCTCGTCATTCACGAGCGGCCCCTTATAAACATCCACATCAATCTGCGCCACCGCGCACCCGGCGACGACAATGAGGGCTGAAATGACCACCGGCCTGACGATCAAACGCCCCATGCGGCGAAGAACATCAGTCAGCCAGCTCATCGTTCACCTCTTTTTGCAATTGGTACATCTGATCTTTCGTACTCTGGGCATCTGCCAACTGCTTATACAGGTCCTGATTCATCTGCGCGACCAGCTTTTCATGCGTCACGTTGGCGGTGGCCCCCAGCGTCATATCGATTGCCTTAAAGAACTCGTCCGCATTCGACCCCATGACGATCACCAGTCGCTGATCCTTGGGCGCTTCCCGAAACCCCTCGGGGCCAAACAAAACCAACCTTCTCCCCGTCTGTAATTCCGATGTTGTCGTATCGCTTCCTGCGGTGATCTCCGGCTGATGCGTAGTGGGATTGATCCCGATGCTTGAAGTAAGCGAATCAACAAATTTCGCTGGCACCCAACCCGAGGCAAAACTTACAAAACTAATCGCGCTGGCTTGCCCATGGACGCGGATGCGATAGACCGCTTCGGGAATTTGCTCTCGAGGGTCGAAAACCCCTAGATAATAGATCTGCTCGATCTCTTGCCCCGGAGCTTGAGTGCCCACCGCGGCCGCGATCCCAAGCCCCAGCAATGTGCTCTGTGCCGGTGTGGCACATCCACCCGCGGCATAGCATAAAACCGCGATCACAAGCATCTTCAACCGCACAGCGCCTACCCTGGCCCTGCGCATGGCGGGCCTCCTGCATTGTTAAAATTTCAATAACAAACCCCCCGGCAGGCCAAAGACGCCCCCGTGAATGGTGACTGAATGTTTACCGCGAAATAATCTTTTCTGTCAAATAAAAGCATCATTCGTGACAAAACACGATGGCGAATGGGGCTTGAAGCGGCCCGGCGGTTGATAGAAATTATTCTTATTCTCTGCCCGGGCGATTTGCGAAATATCAAATGTCATTGAAGGATCGTTAATCAATGGCTGCACAATAGCTTATGGGCAACCGCCGGAACAATTGACTTCAAATGAAGGTATCCCGCCCGATCCACGCCGACCCGTTGTCGCCGTATTCGCTTTTCAATTCCATATATCGAAGCATGGCCACCGCCGCCGATCATGGCTCTCCGCAGTGATATTCAACCGATTTTTGATAGGATTTGCACGGTGCCTTTCGGATTTTTTTCCGCGTGTCCCTCGCCGGCCCCTCTTCGTTCCCCCGCCAATCGTCCCTATCGATTTCCGCGCGCACCTCTCCCATATAAGGGTCCCGGGGGTGAAAGTTTTGCATTATTTGTTTAACCCCAACCACCCAAATGCCTTACAAATCGAATTCTTGTTCGATCTTCCGTTTTGACCCCCTCCCTGGCTTTTTCCAAAACCCAGACTGAGCCCGGTCGAAATCCTTCTCGTTCCCAAATCGCAAATCAAAATTCAAAATTCATAAATCCTATTTGGGCCTTTCCCTTCCTCTGAATTTCAACCGCGCTTCATACAACTCCGCTCGTGTCAGACGCTTAGGTTGGGTCGAATCAAGCCGCCGCAGTCGGTTTCGGATTCGACCCCATGTCTCTACACCAAAATCTTTCAGCGATTGCGGGAACGATTTGCGCGCTTCACGGCGCGGCGCCAGCATCTTGCCCAGCTCAATCGCCTCAAAATCCGGCTCATTTTGCATTCGCTCGGAAAATGTTTGCTGCTCGTGATTCGGCCGCTCTCCATACACATTTTTCCGATCCGACGCCGGAAATTTCACTGCCGTCAATCGCCGAACGGGGCGGATCGCCAAGCCCGCCGCATGCATTCGCTGCCACAAATCCGCTTCGGGGTCTTTATCAGGAACGTCGAGGAAATGTTTCCAGAGGCCGACTTTTTCAATCGCATCGCCCCGATGCACGACGCCCGTCGGCGGAATCCAACTTCCCGGCCAATAGCCCAATTCCGCCC
>CAZCKE010000058.1:0-13554 GCA_964499005.1 uncultured Tepidisphaeraceae bacterium | reverse complement strand
ATGCACTTGGCGCTACCGAACATGCGCCGAACTTCGTCGGCATCGAGACAGGGCAGGACTGGCACCCATTTTCCCGTCTTGTTACGAACTGAACAACCAAGAACAAAGAACCAGCGAAAATGAAGCGCACTCATCCACGTCCCACCCCACCCCGTCCCCATTCCCTCTATAACCCCTTGCAAACAAACCCCTTGCCACGCAGGATATAGTTAGTATTCACTAATCAAAACCCCAAAAGCGCCCCAAAGTGTCTTATTCTGTCCCACTACCCACTACCCACCAATTACCTTTATTTGGCTCCCCGCCCCTCAACATGTTACAGTCTCTACAGCCAAGTCACCTGGGGTCGGGACATTTCGCGGAGGCTTTATGAGCGATTCTCGTCCGCCGCAAAACCTTAGCCCGCAACAAGGCAGCATCGCCCAGTCCCTCTCCCGCCCGCCGAACCCTCCCGGGCCAAATGCGCCTCGGCCGGTCATCCCTTCCCCGATGCAAAATAACCCGCTGACCCCGCCCGGCCCGCCCCCTCAGGCTCAACCGCCCAAGCCCGTCGTCGACGACGACGAGCCGATCGAGCTGGTCGAAGGCGAAGACGAAGCCCCGATGAACACCAGCCGCATCAAGGCGTTCGGCGTCGCCGAGATGGCCCATCGCTCGGGCAATTGGAAACGTCAAACCTCTGTCAACAGCACCGGCGCAGTCCGCGTCCGCACCTTCCACGGCCGGCTGAGCGATCAGGGTCTTGAATACCTCGACAACGCCATCAACGAGTGGATGGACAACACTCCCAACATTGAAATCAAATTTGTCACCAGCACCGTCGGCCTCTACGATGGCAAGATCAAGGAGCCGGCCCTGATCCTCAATATCTGGTATTGAATCAGCAGCTGGCGGTGGGTGACATGGCAGAGACGATTTTTTCCAAGATCATCGCCAAACAGATCCCCGCGAAGATCGCTCACGAGGATGAGCGCTTTATCGTGATCCACGATATCTCTCCCCAGGCGCCCGTCCATTTGCTGGTGATCCCCAAGAAGCCAATCGCGACACTCAACGACCTGACCCCGGCGGACGCCGAACTGGTCGGCGGGATGTTCCTGATCGCCGCCAAGGTGATGAAAAGCCTGGGGCATACCGACTATCGCACGGTCTTCAATTGCGGGCCCGGCGCGAATCAGACCGTCTTTCACATCCACCTGCACGTGCTGGCCGGCCGGCCGTTCACGTGGCCGCCGGGATGATCGATCCGCCACTCGTCTTACCGCCTCAGCTTCGATAATGCCTGCGCCATCCCCGCCGCCTTGCGCCACGAGGCCAGTTGCCCCAGGTGCGTTCCTTCGTGGAATATCATGCCAAAGAGCATGAAAACGCCCACGGTGGGAAACAGCGCGGCCGCGTGGGGAATGGGATTGGGTTTGGCCAGATCGTCGGAACTGGCGCGGGCGAACGCCTCGGCCAATATTGTCCGGCGATCGTCAAGAATGCGAATCAGTTCCGCTTTGGACGGATAAGCCGAGCGGTCGGCGCTGGGGATCGACTGCGGGCCGAACTGTTTTTCCCACGCCGCGTCGAGGGTTCGTGGACAGCCAAGGATCTGGGCGAAGCTGTCAAAGCTCTGAGCCAGATGCCCCAGTTGCCAGGCGGGGTGATTGACGACGCCGCCCGGTTGCGCGGTCATCTTCTCGTCGGCGATGTCATCGACGAGCATGGAAATGTATTGTCGCTGAAAGGCGAATTCGCCGAGAATGACGCTGCTGTTCATGGGAAACTCCTGTCGGGTGATTTTGAGGTTTTATCGTTCCGCATTTTTTTTGATTTGTTCGAGCATGTAGCCCCATCCCTTGGTGACGCCTTCCCGGTGTTCGGAGGAAATCTCGCCGATGGCGCGATGGTTAATGGTCAGGATCGAGCTGCCGCCTTTCTCCGTCACGCGGTATTGAACGTGGGAGGCGACCGGATAGGACATGAACAGCGGCCCGCTGATTTCCAAAAGGTTGGGCGGCTTGATGACCTGAATGTGCCCCCACAAATGCCCGGAATTATTTCCCAGGTCCCGGAACCATCGGCCGCCCGGCCAGGCCTCGATCCGCATGTTCATCGACTTGCCGTCCGGCGTCGTTGAGCCCGAGCCGTTCTGATGAAGGATCGCATCGAAAACGGCCGCGGCCGGAGCATCGATCTGGATTTCCTTCTGGATGCTGAGCAGAAAATTGGCGGGGAATGTCGGCGTCTTGTCCATGGGATTTACTCCTTGTTCTGAGGTGGCTTTTGTTGTGACGAATTCGATGCACGGGCCTCTTTGGCTTTTGCCTCGGCAATTGCCTTGATGCGCTGCAATTGGTGCGTCCAGAATCGCTCGAACGTTCGGACCCAATCATGAATCGGCCGAAGCTGCCCGGCGTTGAGCGTGTACATCTGCTGACGACCGTTCCGGCGGACGTTGACTAGCCCGACCTGCTTCAAAACGCCCAGGTGCTTGGAGACCTGCGGCTGCGGCCAACCCAACGTTGAAACCAGATCGTTGACAGGCCATTCGCGGTCAGCAAGAAGATCGAGAACCTGCCGCCGCTTGGGCTCCGCGACGGCGTTGAAGGGGTCAAGGGTCGTGGCGGCTCGAGGCATTGTCGCATTATATTCCCATATAGGAATATGTCAAGAAAAAATGAAATTTGAAATCTGAAATTTGAAATAATGGCGAAACAGGGCGGGTATGCTGTCGTGCCCATATGGGCCTTGGCAAAAGCCGGATCATCGCGTTCGTCCCAACCCGCAATGAGAGGCGGGCGCGGGAGTTCTACCAAACGGTTTTGGGGCTTGAGTTTATCAGTGAGGACGAGTTTGCGGCGGTGTTCAACGTCAACGGCACGATGCTGCGAATCTCCAAGGTAATGCATTTTGAGCCCGCGCCATTTTCGGTGCTGGGATGGGAAGTGGATGATATCCGGGCGACGCTTGCGGAATTGCGCATGAGGGGCGTGACCTTCGAGCGGTATGAAATGCATCAGGACGAGCTGGGGATCTGGACGGCGCCCGGCGGGGCACAGGTGGCATGGTTCAAAGATCCGGATGGGAACGTGTTGTCGGTCACGCAGATGCCCAAGTGAGCCGGTTCACTTCGCGGGTAACGCCGAGACATAATTTTGAGCGCGGTCGATCCATTTCCCAAGGTTCGCCCCTTTGATGCCGGTGGGATCGACCATTACCCATCCCGCCATCGGCCGGCCGGTGATGTCGAATGGTCTTGCGGCCGTTTCGGCCAGGGCATCGTCATATTCCTGGGGGTCGAGGCGAACGATGAGGGATTCTTTCCAGACGCCGACGCACATGTTGCCGTTGAGGAGGAACCCGACGCCGCCGAACATTTTCTTTTCGGTGAATCCTTTACGGCGCGCGATGATTTTGCGGATTCTCTGTGCGAGGGATTCATCAAAGGCCATGTTTTCTCTCTCCGGTTGAAAGCACGGGCTCAGGCCGCGTCGTGGCCTCGGCGGCCACGGCCAGATGGTGGCGGATTCGATCCATGATCAGGCCCGCCGTCGGCTCTGAGCCGAAGAATCCGACGTTGACCTCGCAGAGACACATTCGCCCGGAGCGGCGCTCGATCACGACATCGGTGACGTGCTCCAGGTCATCCTCAAGCCGGAATTTGCCCACATCGCCGCGGCGGCCCGATTTGTAATCGCGAACCAAATGAAGGTTCAAATCGGCGGCGGCCCGGCGAACGGCGTCACAGGAATCCACATAACTTCCCATCACCGCGCCATTGAGCTTTCCAAGCTGGTAGACGTCCGACCCTGTCGTGACCGCGCTGCTGGCGACGTCCAGCGCGGCGCCGATCGTTGCGATCGACGCCGTCACGCACCCGCAGCATTGCATCAAGAAAAGCAGGCATAACAAACGCCAGAAACAAGCCCTCAGCGAGACCGGGAGTTCAGACTTTTGGCTCATGGGTCACCAGAATACCTGCAGCGCTTGCATTGGACTGCCACCGAAATAACCTCGATGAATCCGGCAGTGGCACTAAAGTGGGATGAATCGCGTAAGCCAGGATTTCCAGGCTTTCGACCAGGCGCGGACCGGGCCGATTGAAATACGCCGAGCCATCCGTCACGTAAATGCGATTGTTTTTGACGGCGTTGAGGTCATTCCATCCCGGCTTGCGTGCAAGCAGCGGAAGATCGGCCAGAGTCCGCTGGATCGAAAACCCGCAGCAGGCGATGAACAGGACATCCGGATCGGCGGCCGTCAGTTCGCTCCACTCAAAACGTCGCGAGCGAGCGCCCGCCGCGCCGATGAGATTGACGCCGCCGGCAAGCTCGACGAGTTCCGGGTTCCAGTGCCCGCCGCAAAAAAGCGGATCGACCCATTCCAGGAAGACAACCGTTGGATGAGATTCAGCGTCCTGGCATCGCCTCGCGACCTGTTTTGCCCGACGATCGATACGCTCGATAACGGCGGCGCCCCGGCCGGCAATCTCCGCCGCATCCGCGACGGTTTGCATCGCGTCCAAAACGCCGGCAAAGCTCGTTGGCTCCAGATTGACGATGCGTGGTCCCCACTTCATTTCGCATGCCGCCTGCTGCACCTGCGATTCATCCACCGCGCACACATCGCATAAGGCCTGCGTGACGATCAGATCCGGACGCAGCGATTGCAGCGCCGGGATATTCAATTGGTACAGCGGCTGGCGTCCCCGGGCGCGCCGGCGAACCAAAGCATCGATCTGAGCGCTGCTCGCATCATGCGGGATCAGCGTCGAAGTCACTTTCGGCAACCCCGTGACCGATATCGGAAAATCGCATTCATGCGTAACGCCGACGAGTTGATCGCGCAATCCCAGTTCACAGATCATTTCGGTGGCACTGGGAAGGAGCGAGACGATGCGCATTAATTGTCCCTCCCGCCGTTACCCGCCGGCGGCGTTGTTTCCGTATTCTTAAACCCATAGGGGCAATGCCGACAGCCCGACGTGCAGCAATGGCCTCGGCGCCGATGATACGCCTCGGTGAACACGATCGCCGCTCCCTCGCGGTAAAAATCAACGCCCTCCACGAGGTTGCTCGGCGTGGGGGATGAGGTCTTGAAATCGTCCAACGTGATGCTCGATGAAACCCATCCGACTCAACACATACAGCCGGATGAGCTTAGCGAAATTTGGATCAGCGGTGTAGGGCGAATTACTTGGCGGCGATCGTCTGGAGGGCCCGGCGGACATCGTGCAGGAATTGGTCGACTTTGAACGGCTTGAAAAGAACGGCCTGCAAACCTTCCTGGCTGGCTCGGACAATGCTGTGATTGGGGTCGTATCCGAAACCGGTCATCAGGATCACCGGAATGTTGCAATTTCGCTTGTGGGCGGCGGCGAACACGTCGTATCCGGTTTTGTCGGGCATTTTGATGTCGCTGATGATCAGGTCGAAGTGCTGGTGCTCAAGGAGGGAGATGGCTTCGATGCCGCAACACGCCAGCGATACGTTGGCGCCGTATTTCCGCAGAATGTCGCCGATCGTGACGCGGATGTTGGGTTCATCGTCGGCGACGAGGATCGTCATGCCGTCAATGACCGAATCTTTCTCGGCTCTGACTTCGCCCGCGCCCAGGATCGTCGTGTTGGAGCCCTCGGCGGCCTGGCGCAAGCTCTTGCGGATCGAACCGACGTTTTCGAGGATCTGATTCAGGCGCTGGCGCAAATCGTCGTGGCCGATGTATTCGTCCATCAGCGCGTTCGCATCCGAGGCGATGTCATTGAGCGGCCCCGCGACTTCACTGCAAACATTGTCCGCGATCTTGTGGCTCGTGCTGACGCGCTCGACGACCATCAGGTCGAGGATATTGAGCGCGATCGCGACATAGCGGCCGAAGATTTCCGCGAACTGCCGGTCGTCTTCGTTAAACGCGGCCCGCTGGCGGCTCTCGATATTGAAGATGCCGATGACTCGGTCATGCAACCGCAACGGAACCGTCAGGCTGCTCTTGGCACTGTCCAGGCCTGTCACGTAGCGCGGATCGCGATCGACATCCGGGCAGATGTAGCTGCGGCCGGTGGACCCGACGTATCCGCTGATGCCATTGCCTTCCGCTTCGGCAAAGAGATCGATGGAAAGCGCCTCGGCCGGCAGGCCGGCGCTGATCACCAGCTCCAGCTTGTTGGTTTTCCGATCCAGCAGGCGGATCGCGAAATGATCGAAGTGCATCAGATCGCGTGTGAAGCTGATGATCTTGTCCTCCAGCAGCTTGAGCCGCTGGCCGACGTTCATCTTCTCCAGCGCGTCGGCTTCCAGGCGGACCAGTTCACGGCCGGCCTTGTCGATCGCGTCGATTTTCTGCTGAAGCCGCCGGGTTCCCGTCGCATCCCATACGACCGCGACGACTTGCACGACCTCGCCGCGGGGATTGATCACCGGACTGGCAATCAGTTCCATGAACTGCTGATCTTCGATGTTAAGCGCGTAGCGTTTGGATCTGCTGAAGGCGGGGGCGCCGGAGGAGGGGGGGCTGACTTGTTTGCTGAAGATATCGAAGGCTTCCTGGCAGGTCCGGCGAATTTTTTCGTGAATCCTCGCGGGCCAGGCCTGCATTTTCTTGTTCATCCAGTTCGAGCGGCCTTCGCCGTCCACGATGCAGACCCCTTCGCCGATCGTGTTGAGAATCAGATTTGCCTGCTGGCTGATCAGCGCGCGTTCGAGTGGAAGAAAATCTGCAGCCTCGGAGAAGATCGCGGTGAAGTGATCCGCCTTGATCAAGTCCAGCGCTTTTTCAATTGAATCGGTTTGAACGACATCACATTCGGATTTGAGGGAATCGATAGCGGCGGTGTTGACCGTCGTGGGGTTGGCCAGAACAAGGACTCTGTTTCGCGGGCTCGGCAAAATTCACCTGCGTTTTTCAGAGAGGTTGAATGTTGGATTCTAGTTTTCCGTATCTCATCCCGTCAACAAAATTGAACGGCCGCTACAAACAAAATCGGATCGAGATGCGCGATTCTTGAAATGGATTGTGCCGCTTCGATGTGTCGAGACTGCATTGCGCGATTGCGCGCAATTCCCCGCGAGTCTCGAACATGAAGCGGCTCCTCTTGGATTCAACCGCGATGTAGGCGCGCCATGCGCACGAATCATTTTCTTTGCAGTCGTTTGGTCACAATAACTACGAGCGCCGAGCACCCGAGGTTTTGCATCGCGCGATGGCATGCCTTGATCGCGATCGCAGCCCCTTAGGCTGACGGGTCGACCGTCTGCCGCGACTCCGACATGATCTCATATCTTTCAACTCCCCTAGGGCCTGGCCGAACGGATGAGCCCGCCGAAATTTAAACTTCTAGGGTCCGATAATTGGGGTGGACGATTTTGGGATCGCCGAGCCATGATCCCTTTCAAGTTGCAAATCCGGGTTGTCGATGTTCAAATTGGATAAGATGGATAAACAGGCTAACAGAAATGAGCTGTGATGCCTCATCCATGTTTAACAAGTTCGATCGATGAGGAATGCTATGAAGACAGTTTTCACCACCGGAGAGGCGGCAGAGATTTGCAAAGTCTCTCAGCAGACGATCATTCGCTGCTTCGATAGTGGCCGGCTTCGGGGTTTCCGAGTCCCCGGCAGCCGCTTTCGCCGCATCCCGCGCGACGCCCTGATCGCCTTTATGAAAGACAACGGAATTCCGCCGGATGCTTTGGACAGCGGCAAGCAGCGCATCCTCGTCGTGGATGATGACCCCGAGATTGTGGAGCTTTTCGTCGATGTCCTGGAGCGCGATGGACGTTTTGAGGTCAAAACCGCCTCAACCGGCTACGACGCCGGCATCATCACCCAGGAATTCCTCCCCGACCTGGTCATCCTCGACTACATGCTCCCGGACATCAACGGCAACGTCGTCTGCCAGACCATCCGTAAAAATCCCAACTTCGAGCATATCAAGATCGTGATCGTTTCCGGCGTGGTCAACCAGGACGAGATCAACGACCTGCTCAAGAGCGGCGCTGATGAATTCGTGAAAAAGCCGTTTAATATTGAGAAACTTATTGAGAGGATTGGTGAGCTGCTGGTTGTTTGATGTTCCATGAAATGACGAATGATGAAATTCGAATGACGAATCAATTCCGAAACTCGAATGAAACGGGCGAGGGCCTTTTATCATTCGATCATTCGGGTTTGATTCGTCATTCGGGTTTGGTCATTCGGATTTAAGATCGGGGCCGAAGATCCGCAACAAGCACTTTATCTCATGTCCTCCCACCCCGATCATCTCCAGGCCAAGCGCGTCGAGCTGATTCTCCAGCAATTGGAGCAACTCCCATCGTTGCCGGCGGTTGCGGTGCAGGTGTTGGATGCCGCCGCGGACAGCGAAACAACCGTCAAGGAGATCGTCTCGCTCATCAGCAGCGACGTCGCGCTCAGCGCTCGAATCCTCCAATTGGTGCACCGCTCCGACTTTGGTGTTCGAGGCGAAGTCGCCTCGCTCGACCGGGCTGTTGTGCTGCTAGGCTTCGAGGCCGTTCGCAGCGCCATGCTGGCGATCTCGGTGTTTGAGACCTTTTCAAGCCCCTCTGAAAACAGCTCCGCCTTCTCGCGCGAGCAGTTCTGGAAGCATTCTGTCGCGGTCGCCTGCTGTGCCGAGCTTTTAGCCGAAGCCCTGGCCGGCGTTTACGGGCGCGACGGAGGGATCAGCTCATCCGAGGCATTCGTCTGCGGCCTGCTGCACGACATCGGCAAGATCGCGCTGGAAACAATTCTTCCCAAGAGCTTCGCTCGAGTCGTCGAGGCTGCCGACCTGCTCCGCGGAAACATCGCCGATGTCGAGCGTACCGTCATCGGCCTGGACCACATGGTCGTTGGCAAGCGCCTGGCTGAGCGCTGGAATCTGCCACAATCCATCCGCGAAAGCATCTGGCTCCACGGACAATTACCCGAAGCTCTCCCGTCCAAAGTGAAATATCCGCGTTTGATCAATCTGGTGACGCTGGCCGACCTGATCGTGCGCGAGCAGCACCTGGGCTACAGCGGCAACTACGCGTTCCCCATCTCAAAAGATCGCCTTGTCGAAGCCATCGGCCTGCCGCAGGATGTCGTGGCCTCGACAATCCTGAAGCTGGTCGAGCGGATCGAGACGCGCGCCAAATCGTTGGAACTGGGCCAAGCCAGCACGCAGGAGCTTTATCAGCAGGCCCTGGAACGGGCGAATCAGGAATTGGGCCGCGTCAGCGGCCAGTTGGCCGCCAAAAACCGCCGGCTCGCCATGCGGGCAAAATTCTTCGACGCCCTGAGCGCATTTCAAAGCGAGCTTCGTCCTGATTCTCCGCCGGATGTCGTGCTTCAGGCCATCGGGCAGACGGCCGTCGGCGTGCTGAGCGTGACCAGCGTCGCGGTCTTTTCGCTGATGCCCACGCAGGATTTCGCGGAAGTGCTCCTGTTCGACGAAGCGGGTGAAATGTTTGAAACCTCGCTGGTCGATTGCGACAAACGTCCCGCCACTCGCGACCGCGGCGACGGGCCCGTGCTGCACGCGGGAGACGAACTCGATTGGCTGCTCTCGGCAATCTCGCCCCGTTTGGCGGGCGATCAGCGCTATTGGGTTTGCCTCGAGGCCGACGGCAAATGCATCGGCGGCGCCGTCTGGGGAGCCGCCGACGGCGAAGGGCAGCGCCTCGCGCCCCAGGTCCAGGAATTGACCGCATTGTCCGGGGGCTGGAGCCTGGCCCTCCGCACCGCTCAAATCCGCGAAGAAGCCCGCGCCCTGTCCGAGCAATTGGCCGAGACCAACCGCCAGCTTCAAACTGCCCAAACCGAAATCGTCCGCACCAAGATGATGACCAGCGTGGGCGAGATGGCCGCCGGCGCCGCCCACGAAATGAATAATCCCCTGGCCGTCATCAGCGGGCGCTCACAATTACTGGCCTCACAATTAACGGACCCCAAATTCAAGGCGATGGCCCACCTCATTCACGAGCAAAGCCATCGTCTCAGCGAGATCATTTCGGAATTAATGGACTTTGCAAAACCCGTCCCGCCGCATCCGCAGGAATGCGATCCGGCCGAGCTCGTGGCGCGGGCATTGCATGATGCCAAGCAGCACACCGATCCGGCCGATAGGATCATTGAGGTCACGATGGGTGACGTGCCCATGGTGACCGTGGATCCGATGCAGGTCTCGGCGGCGCTCACGGAAGTGATCGACAACGCCTTGCACGCGACGGACGCGGAATCCGGGCACGTCACGATCCACGGCGCGTTCGATCCCTATTCGTCGCGCGTCGCGATCACGGTGTCCGATAACGGCTGCGGAATGGACGACGCCACCATCAAGCGGGCGTTCGATCCGTTTTTCAGCAGCAAGCCGGCGGGCCGGCGGCGCGGGATGGGTTTGCCCAAAGCGCTGCGATGGATCGAGGCCAGCGGCGGATCGATGCGGCTGGAGAGCCGGCTTCAGCAGGGAACGCGAACGCTCGTTTTGCTGCCGGTTTCGCCCCCGGCCGCCGCCGAGCAATCCCGACACGAGGCCTCGCGCCACCCCGCCGCTCGCAAGGAGGCCGGCCGCCCCGATCAGCGCAAGGCGGCCACCTAGGAGATTGCCAGAGCCCCATGATCTACACGGCCTGCAAATTTGTTTCAGGAAGGGAAAACCGATGACCCCGGTAATCGCTCCACGCACCGCGCGCTCGACGACTCCCCGTGTATTGGCGGTGGACGACGAACGCGACCTCATCGAGTTCGTCGGCGATGCGCTGAGCCGGAACCTGGATTGCCGCCTCGCCACCGCTTTCAACGTCGCCGCCGCTAAACATGTCCTCGAAACCGAGCCGGTCGATCTTCTGATCGTCGATCTGTGCCTGCCCGATGGCAACGGCGCCGAACTGCTCAAGCTCCTGCGAGCGCGGCATCCCCTGGCCTCGGCGATTGTCATCACCGGATCGCCCACCATCGATGGCGCCGTGACGGCCCTGCGCGAAGGGGCCATCGATTTCCTGGCCAAGCCCTTCAGCGGCGATGAATTCATCAAGCGAATTTGCGGAGCCCTCAAGCGACAGGCTGTCCGCGTTAAAAACGAAAATCGCATCGACCGCCTTCGCGTCGCGGTCCGCCGCCTCAACGAGGCCCGCCGATTGGTGACTCGTAAAGTTGACCTGCTCTGCAACGATCTGGTCAGCGCCTACGGCGATCTCTCCCGTCAGTTCGACATGGTTCGCGCCACCGAGTCCTTCCGCGGCGCATTAACAAGCGCCGATGACCTTGAGCAGATGCTTTGCCACGCGATGGATTGGATGCTGCGACAACTCGGCTATGCCAACGTCGCGATCTGGCTGGCCGGCGAGCCGGGCTTCCAACTCGGCGCGTACATGAAATATTCCATCCCCGGCGACGCCCCTCTCATTGAGGCCATGCGCCAGGGGCTCGTGCCGATGGTCGCCCGCGATGGCCTGATTCACCTGGCCGCCGCTGACGCCAACAAAAAATTGTCCAACGACGAGCTGAAGTTCATGCGCGATCAAACGGTGCTGGCCGCGCATTGCACCTACTTGGGCGAATCGCTCGCGGAGATCATCCTTTTCCGCGAAGGCGCCAAGCCTTTTACCGACGACGACGTCGCGACGATGCGCTCGATCAGCCCGGTATTCGGCTGGATTCTGGCCACCATGGTCCGCCAGGAAGTCGACGAGGCCGAAGATCCCAACGCCGATACCGAAAGCCCCTTCAACGACGGCGGCACCATTGCCGATGATCAACCCCCTTCGGACAAAAAGCCCCGCAAAAAACCCAAGGACGACGCCGATTGGTGGAAACACGGCGAAGAGCCGCCCTTCTAGAAGCACGTGGTAGGCAGTTAACGGTTCGTGAAAGAAGTCAACCCAAATTTTATATTTTTCCAACCACTAAACGCGAATCCTTAACCGCGCTCTTTCCCTCCAATTTCTCATTGCTCCCGTCGCGCCCTGCCGATATTATTTTTCAAGTACGGCCCGACTACGGTGTCCGTGATTGGAGAGCATATTTGGTTGAACCTAAATCGACCCTTGGGGATAGCCGCTGACGCAACGCATACCCGCGGCATTCTTTTGGTCCCGCGAAATTCGCCGGATCAGACGAATCAACGACGGGAAGCGGAAACGTCAGACCATCAGGAGAATCCTCCTGAGCCCGGCCTATCACCCACCTTTTTTTAAAGGGTTTGGTCAAACGCTCTTACACGACACAGGTGGTTAGCCCGTATTTCAAGCGCCCGCCGGTTTTTCCGGGGGGCGTTTTTATTTGCAAGTCTGCCCAATGGGAACGGCTCATATCACCTACGGTTGTATTTTCGATTGATAAGCTTCCGATTGATCAGACTTTAATCCAGCCCTGACCGTCGCCATTGGCACAAATTGCAGGCGATGATTCGGGCCCGGATACTCCGTTTCCATTTCACCGCATTGTTATCAGAAAACATATGCCGGCCTAACCCACGGATGAGACAGCAATAAGCGGTAGCGGCTCCCACGACCCCGGTCTCACGCCGGGGATCTTGTTTCCAGGCCCTTCTTGCAACCTATTTGGGCTTCGCACGTCGATATAGGTGTGGATACAATGATATAATTGATAAAAGCGGCCCTTGGGAGCCGATGCGTGGGATTGCGAGGCGTTGCCATGAAATCATCAAAAAGAAATCGTTGGATGTTGGGATTTGCCATTGCCGTTGGCGCGGTCTGGACCGGCTCAGCTTCAGCGCAGGTCCAGGTTCAGACCGATGGCCATGCGCTCGATGCCAGTAATCAGGTCGGCAGTGGGGGGTACAATACTCATCCTGCCGTCTCCTCCGTCAACGAAAACCAGATCGTGACCGGCAACGTGACCGGTGGGTTCGCGTTCCAGGGTCGCAACGTTGGCGGTGTCAATTTAGGCCCCGGATATACCGATCCCTTCGCCTTCAGAGGCGTTCTCCCCGGAACTGGAATCGATCAGTTCAACGCGCTGACCGGCGGCAGCGCAAGCGGACGGCCTCAGCCCTTCTATGGGCAAGCCAATACCGTCGCTCTGCCTCCCGGATATATCCAAACGCCGAATAACTCCGGCTTTGTTCCGGCGCCTGTAAAAACTCAGGTCGCGCCCTGGGACACGCGCCTTGGTTCTCCCAACGGACAATTTACCACTAGCCCGCTTCCTCCATTGGGCGGAGATTTGGTCCTCCCCGGCCCCGTTGATCCTTATGCCTACTCCAGCCTGTATGCCGCATCACCGCTCTACGGAGTCCGTCAGTGGCAGAACAGTTCAACCGGCACTAATCCGTTTTTGCCCAACACGCCGCAATCATCCAACGCACCGCAATCGCCGAACGCGCCCAATTCAGGTCAGCCCGCCGGTCCGATGGATCCCACGCAACAAATCCAGTTGCAGCAATCGCAAACGACCCAGATTCGCGATCAGCTCACACAGGGCGCCGCGGGCACTCAATCACCTGCCTCGGGTACTGGCTCTACTCCTTTGATGCCGCTCGTCCCTGACGCCGGCAGCCATCCCCTCCCGCCGATCCAGAGCCAATCCACGCAGGTTTTGCCGCAAAGTCTCTCCCCATTGCCCGGAAAC
>CAZCKE010000057.1:0-13791 GCA_964499005.1 uncultured Tepidisphaeraceae bacterium | reverse complement strand
CCCGGAGCCCTACCTCGACTTCGTGCCGTTCCTCTTACCCCGCCTCCGCCAAGAGCACGGGCCGGAACTGCACCTGCTCCACGACGTCCATCACCGGCTCACGCCCATCGAAGCGGGACGTCTCGGGCGCGCGCTCGAGCCGCATCGCCTCTTCTGGATGGAGGACACCGTGCCGGCCGAGCTGCAGGAGGGGTTCCGCCTCATCCGCAGGCACACCACGACCCCCATCGCGGTGGGCGAGGTGTTCAAATCCTCGGCGGGGTTTTCCTGCCATTGCTGGCGAGCGTGAAACGTTTGCGCCTCCTGGACGCGTGCGGGCTCCAGCGCGCGGCCTGACGGGGTTTCCGCGAGAATCTGCTTCCCGGCTGGATCGAGAAACGTCACCGCTCCATTCGTCAAATCGACGCGAGCCTGCAACAGACTGGTCGATAAGGTGACTTGATTGGGATTGTCGTTTTTCCAACTGGGCTTGAGCGATTTGAAAGGCAGCACCGCGAAACTCTGATGTGAGAAGAACGATCCATTTTTGGCGTAGGCAACGCGAATGATGTTTTCCGCGCAAGGCTCAAGAAGGAGCAACCCCTCGCCTATCGGAATGGCGATCCCGTCGGAGCGTTCCTGCACATCGGCCGCTCCCGTTGGCGTGCTCGTCAACGTCAGGCCGATCGTCATCAATGCCGCAAATAGGATTCGTCGCATCAGACCTCCGCTGGGGTGCAATTCTAATGGCATGGCGAAAATTGTCGATTTTAACGCGGAGAGCGCGGGGAAGAAATTTGCCACGGATAAAACAGAAATGAGATTCTCTTGATCTGCGAGAATCTAATTTTCATTTATGGCAATTCAGCATTTGCTCCGCGCTCTCGGCGATTAGCGCCGTAAAAATCATCTCGCCATGACCGCCGCGCAATGGTCAAAAACGGTCCGCATCCGGGCGCGTTCGTCAGGGGTGAGCTTAACAGTCATCGCCGCGGCGTTGTGCTCGGCTTGTTTGGCGTTGCGGGCGCCGACGATAGCGGCGGTGATGCCGGGCTGGTGAATCGTCCATTGAATGATGATCTGGGCGAGGCTGGCATGATGGGCATCGGCGATCGGCTGGATTTGCGCTAGGGCATCAGCGACGCGCTGACGATTTTCCGGGGTAAAGAAAGCATGCGTGTTGCGGTGATCGCCAGGAGCGAATTTACGCTCCGGTCCGACCGACCCCGTCAGCAACCCTCGCTCCAGCGGAGAATAGCAGATGACCCCAATGTTATTTTTCTGGCAGAAAGGGATCAGGTCTTTTTCAATCTGGCGCTGAACGAGGCTATACGGCGGTTGCGTGCTGGCCAGGGGCGCGATCGCATGGCCGCGCTGGTGCCATTCGATGGAATAATTGCTGACGCCGATGGCTCGCACCTTCCCCTGCCGGCGGAGACGATCGAGGCCTCGAATAGCTTCTTCAACGGGAAACGACAAATCTGGCCGGTGAATCTGCATCAAGTCGATCGTCTCGATGCCCAATCGCTTGAGGCTTTGCTCGCATTCGTACGCGAGGCTGTCCGGCCGGGAATTCTTGCGAATGATGACCGATTTGCCGGCATTGTCCTGCTGGGGCCAGGGGTCGGAGCCTTCGTCGCTGTCCCAGCGCATGCCGCATTTGGTGGCGATGACCACCTTGTCCCGCCGGCCTTGGATGGCTTTTCCGACCAGGATTTCGCTGTGGCCCATGCCATAAACGGCCGCGGTGTCGAGGGTGGTGACGCCCGCGTCGATGCTGGCGCGGATGGCGTCCATGGCATCGTTGTCGTCGTTGCCGCCCCAGAGCCAGCCGCCGATGGCCCAGGCCCCGAAAATGATCGGCGTCACTCGGACGTCCGAAGCGCCTAATTGCCGAAGTTCCATTCAAATTCTCCTTCGGTCACGGATAATAACAGCAATGTCGGAGTTTGTTTCACGCGGCGGGCAGAAGCTGGATCATGCGTTGGCGGCGCTGGGCATAGGGGTCACCGGCAAAATTTGCGCAGACCTGGGGTGCAGCACGGGGGGATTCACGGATTGCCTACTGTCGCATGGGGCGGCAAAGGTGTATGCCGTCGATACCGGGTATGGGGTCTTGGACTGGAAGCTGCGGAAAGATTCGCGCGTCGTGGTCATGGAGCGGGTAAATGCGATGCATGCCGAATTGCCCGAGGCGATGGAGATCATCACGATCGACGTGGGATGGACGCGGCAGCGGCATATTTTGCCGTCGGCTCGCCGAATGCTCGCCCCAGATGGGGTCGTAATCTCACTGGTCAAGCCGCACTACGAAGCGGACCGGTCACTTTTGCGCGGCGGCGTGCTGCCGGCCGAGCTAGTGGATTCGATCGTGGATTCGGTGCGGCGGGATGGGGAGGGTGCGGGGTTGGAATGGAAGGCCGCAGTGCGAAGCCCGATCACCGGGTCGGGGGGAAATGTCGAGGCATTGGCTATGCTGAAAGCTCGTTCTTGAGCCCCCTTGTAAATAAGTTTGTATATGCTAACATTTCGTCCGGGAGTTCCGCATGTTCCGGAGATACATTTGGCTATTGTGGGCATTGCCGCCGCTCGTTTTGATTTGGTCGTGGTTTTGCAGCCTGCATTGGACGACGATCATTTTTTACCGCAATCCACGTCTGGGAAATGAGTTATACGGCCGCCGGGACTGGGAGTTTGTTTCGGGAATCGGATTCTGCGAGGTGGGGATGGAAAATGTGATTCCAGCCAATGCGAGCCGGGCAGAGTGGCTGCGGCAATTGGACGAGAAAAACGAGCTTATGAACCATCATTGGAGCATTGGTGGGGAGAACCCCGAGGGGACCACCTGGGGCAACTTTCTGGCTGGCTTGGGGCGGTTTGATTGTTACCCAAGCACTCATCAATTCGGTGGGATCGCCCATCAGGGCCGGTGGATTGAAATTCCGTATTGGGTTCTCACGCTGATTGCGGTAATCCCGCTGGCCATGGCGGCAAGGCGACATCGGTGGCGGAGGCTGAAAGGGGCAGTTGGGTTTGAGGTGTCGCCCCTGTTGCATGAAAAACGATAGGTCCTCACGCGATCTCAGGATTCTCCCAAAACGTGATCGAGGATTCGGCGTTTTTCTTCCCGGCCTTTTTGGCAGGCGGTATAGAGGGAGTTCTTCAGTTCGAGCATCTCGCCGCTGCAATCCGCCGTGACCTCCCGGGTATGGATGCCACGGGCCATTTTGTCGGCAGTCCTGTTCAGGTCGCGGATTTGGCCGGTAAGGGCGAAGGCCATGGTGTTGACGGCTTCGACGCAATTGCGCCATGAGCTTGGCGGGAGAAACAACTCGGCCTGGGGGGCCCGGTCTCCCATCGACGCCGATTTCGGTGCAGACACGGGATATTTCGGAGGTAAAAGCGGCCATCTGCTCGGCAAATCGGTTCAGATTGATCGCGAAAGGGGCGTGGAGGGGATGGCTGAAAGCATCATATGGATTGTTCATTTATTTCTTGATTTGGGGGATTAAAGTGGTATAGATGTGACCGCTAAGGTGGCGGGTTTGTCGATCGGCCCTCAGGAATGCATTTCCGTGTTTGCTCCTTCCTCCGTGTCCGTTTCAGGTCTCCCGCATCGGTCGCAGTGGCGGCCTCTTTCAATATGGCCCGGAAAGAACCGCGCAATCGCGGGCCCATGTTTGTATTGGTAAGGAGAGTTCGATGGGTAAGAAGCTTTATGTCGGGAACCTGAGTTATCAGGTGGACAGCTCGGAACTCGAGCAACTGTTCGGGGCTCACGGCCAGGTCGTGTCGGCTCAGATCATCAACGATCGCGACACGGGCCGGAGCAAAGGTTTTGGGTTTGTCGAAATGGGAACCGATCAGGAAGCCCAGGCGGCGATCGCCGCGCTCAACGGCCAGCAGCACAACGGCCGCGCCCTGACCGTCAATGAAGCTCGCCCGCGCGAAGAACGCAGCGGTGGCGGCGGTGGTGGTGGCGGACGCGGATTCGGCGGCGGTGGTGGTGGCGGCGGACGCGGTGGATTTGGCGGCGGTGGCGGACGCGGCGGTGGCGGTGGAGGCTTCGGTGGACGCGGAGACCGCGGCGGACGAGACCGATACTAAGCTGCCGTCCTGCCATAACACGTGATCGACCAGACGCTCTCGCTTCGGCGGGAGCGTTTTTATTTTCGATTTTTGAATTGTCTTTTGCGATGGAAGCAAGGGCGCACCGCAGGGCTTTTCAGTTGCAGCTCGCAAATTGCAATTCGCAAATCTTCAGGCGGCATGCGCGATGTCGAGCGATTGGACGATCTCCACCGTCGCGCGGCTCTTGTTCAGCGTATAGAAATGCAGGCCGTCGACGCCGGCGTCCAGCAGATCGCGGCATTGGCCGTGCGCATGCGCCACGCCCGCGGCGTGGACGGCGTCGGGGTCGTTCTCCAGGGATTCGAGCTTTAGCAGCAGGGGATGGGGGATCTTGGCGCCGCACATGCTGATGAATCGCTTGATCTGTGAAACATTGAGGATCGGCATGATGCCCGCGACGATGGGGACGGAGATTCCCATCGCGCGGGCTTGATCGCGGAAACGGCAAAAGTCGTCGTTGTCAAAAAAGAGCTGGGTGACGACGAAGTTGCCGCCGTTGTCGATCTTTCGTTTGAGCATCTCCAGGTCCCGAGTGCGGTTGAGGCACTGAGGATGTCCCTCAGGATATCCGGCGACGCCGATGCAAAACTCGTGGCGTGAGCGAACGAAGGAGACCAGCTCGCTGGCGTACTGGAAACCGCCCGCGATGGGGGTGAAGGTCGTTTGCCCGGCCGGTGGATCGCCGCGAAGGGCCAGGACGTTGCGGATGCCGGCGTTCCACATTTCCTGAAGGATGGCGCCGATTTCGGCGGCGGTGTGGCCGGTGCAGGTGAGATGAGCCATCGAGCGGATATTGAGCTCGCGCTGGATGCGCTCGACGAGGCGGACGGTGTTGGCCCGCGTGCTCCCGCCGGCGCCGTACGTCACTGAGACATACGAGGGATTCAGGGGCCGGAGCTGGTGGATGACGTCAAAAAGCTGCGTGAAACCGGCCTCGGTCTTGGGGGGGAAAAATTCAAAGGAGATCGTGGGCCGGCCTTTGCCGAACAACTGATCGATGCGAATGGTCTGGGATTGTGTCACGCGTGGATTTTAGAAACGGAGCCGGGAAAAAGAAAACGGACGCCGGGAAGTCATTCCGGCGTCCGATGAGTGATCGGATTCGTCTAACTGTTTTAAAACTTCCAGTAGGCGTCGATCGCGAAGTTGACCTCGGTGAACTTGGAGCCGTCGAAGACGCCCTGGTTGGCCAAATCGATACGAAGCTCGGGCCGGATCGTCAGAGTGCTGAAGATCTGGTTGTTGGGCAGCGGGGTGACGGCGACACCGGCCGTGGTTTCCCAGTAATTGACGTCGCTGCCGGTGCCCGCGCCGGTCGTGATGCCGCCGCCGTCGTGATAGAACTCCAGGCGTCCATTGGCGGTGACGTAGGAGTTGATCTTGTAACCGGCATAGCCCGCGACGCCATACCACTGCGTCAGAGCGTTGGCCAGGCCGTAGAGCAAATCGGCGGTCACGTTCAGATTGTCGGAAACCTGATACGAGCCGATCACCTCGGGCACAAACCACCAATGGGCATTATCTCCGGTGGCCTGGGGGCCCAGCGAAAGATTGCCGGTCAGGGTGAGCTTGTCATTGGGCTTGTAGATCACTTGGCCAAGGAAGTCGATCGCAGAGTTATTGTCGTAAAGGGTCTGATTCCAGCCGCGGGTGAAACCGGCGGTGGTGGTCAGATTCGGCATGAAATTATAGCTGGCCAGGATTCCGGTTTGAGTGAACGGAATTCCATAGCTGAATTCGTAGCTGTGAGTGTAAAGCTGGTTCTGGGTGGGATTGATGTATTCGTCGCCCATGAGGGTAACGAACTTACCGGCCTGGATCGTCAATCCAGTGCCGACGGGGACAGCGACGGTGACGTAGGCCTGCTCAAGATCGAGCTGATCGGTGCCCCCGCCCAGACCGCCGTGTTTGTTGCTGGAGTCCAGGATGCCGTTGGAGTGAGTGTAAAAAGCGTCGCGACCGTAAATTCCTTCGACTTTGAAGCCGACATCGAATTTTCCCTTGCTGGGGTCGACGGTGCGCTCGATGGAGAGATCGAGCTGGTTCAGCATGAACTGGTTTTTGTAATCACCGGGGAAGAAGATGGCGTTGCCCGGAGGCGTCTTGGCGGGCGTGAGATCATGCGGCACGGTCATGTCATACAGATAGCCGACTTCGCCATAGCCGTAGATGTTGATGCCGGCCTTGTCGAGCCATTGCCCGACACCGATCTTGTCCATGCCGGACATGAGCGGGGCGCGGGTTGGCGATTCGGCCGGTGTTGGCGCCGGCGCGGCAGTGCCCGTTGGCGCGGCCGGCTGATCATCGGCCAACAATATTTGATTGGGAAAGAGCGGCGCGCTCCCGTCACGTTGGGGCGGATTTGAACTCGCCTGGTCCGCCCAGGCCATTGAGGCGCCGCTCAGCACAACCAGAATCGTGCCGATTGTTTTCTTACGACAGTTCATACGGACTCCTCGAAAGAGACTATGCTCGCGGATTAGAACTTCCAGTAGGCATCGATGGCGAAGTTCAATTCACTGAACTTGGAGCCGTCGAACACGCCATTGTCCGCCAGGTCCAGACGGATTTCCGGACGAATGGTCAGGGAGTTAAACCAGACATTGTCCGGCAGGGGCGTCACCGCGCCGCCGAGCGTGAATTCCCAATAATTCACATCGCTGGGAGTTGCCACGCCGGTCGTGAAATGTCGGCCATCGTGATAGAACTCGATACGCCCATTCGCGGCCAGATATTTGTTGAACTTGTAATCGGCGTAGCCGGCAACGCCAAACCACGTGGCATAACTGTTGGCCAGGCCATACAGCATGTCGGCATCGACGCTGAGTTGATCGGAGACATTGTACGTGCCGATCGCTTCGGGCACGAGCCAGTAGTGGCCGTTATCGCCCGGGCCATACGGCAGGGTGGACTGGGGGCCAATCGACACATTGCCGGTCAACGTCAGCTTATCCGTGGCGGTGTAAATAACCTGGCCGAGGAAGTCGATGGCGCCGTTGTTATCGTAAAGGGTCTGGTTCCAGCCGCGGGTGAAGCCGGCGGTGACGCTCAGCTTATCCGTGGGGCTGTAACTGGCCAGAATACCCGTCTGCGTAAAAGGAATTCCAAAGCTGAATTCATAGCTGTGGGTGTAGAAGATATTCTGGGTGGGGTTGATATATTCGAAGCCCATGAGGCTCGCGAACTTGCCGGCCTGAATGGTCAGGCCCGAGCCGACGGGGATCGCGAACGTGAGATAAGCCTGTTCGAGATCGAGCTGATTTTCACCGTCGCCGACGCCGCCATGCTTGTTCGTGGAGTCGAGCACGCCGTTGGAGTGGGTGTAAAAAGCGTCGCGGCCATAGATGCCCTCGATCTTGAAGCCGACATCGAACTGCTCTTTGCTGGCATCGACTTTTCGCTCGATGGAAAGATCGACTTGGTTGAGCATGAACTGGTTTTTATAGTCGCCGGGGAATTGGATGAGATTTCCCGGAGTGGATTTGGGAGGGGTTAAGTTATGCGGGACGGTGGTGTCGTACAAATACCCCGTCTCGACGTAGCCGTAGATATTAAGATGAGCTTTGTCGAGCCATTGGCCGGCTCCGACTTTATCCAGCCCTGCCATCAGGGGCGCGCGATCCGGAGCTGCCGGCGCGGCGGGTTGAACGGAGTCCGCCATCACAGGCTGGTAAGAGAAGAGCGCCGAATCAACCGCTGCGGAGGCGCCACTGTTGTCGGGCGAGCTCCGTGGCATCGAGCTGTCCGCCCAGGCCGTGGATCCAAAAACCAGCGCGGCTGCGGCCACGCCTACCAAACCTTTCCTAAGCCGCATCGTTTGACTCCTTCCCTCCGAGAGGGCAATCCAAAAGATCTAATCCGTCTCAACCCATCCGTGATAGCCGTCCGGGCAGGCAGCCGCGTCCCGAATTTGAGCGGCGCCGTGATGGCAATAATCTCAATTTATTCTGATCAGTTGGGCGGTTTATTACCTGCCCTATTCCGCGTAGGCAGACTATCGGTTGAGCGCGCTGCAATTGTTCAATTAACGTCTGGTTAGCATCCACGAATAACCATGGGTGGATTCGCGTGCAAGCTCCGATGGCTGATAATGAGCCATTAATTGACTCGAAATACTGATTAACGCGATGTTATGGGACCTTTGTGCGGTTTAAGGGGTCTGGGTTGGGGCGATTTTGACAACGTTCCAGAGCGGGCGGTGGCGGGTAAATGGAGCATGACTAAAATGCGATTGAAAGGCCAATTTTTCGACCCGGCTTTAGCTCACCCGAGGTGATCGTGGCGCGAGTATGGCAACAGCCTCTTCCTGAAACCTACCGAAAGCTGCCCAATGAGCAGCTCAAGGGAAGAATCCACGCGGCGATCCAGCGGCTCGGCAAACGGCTGGTGATTCTCGGCCATCATTACCAGCAAGATTCCGTTGTTGAATTTGCCAACTTCGCGGGAGACAGCTTCGAGCTTTCCCAAAAGGCGGCCCAGCAGCGGGAAGCAGAATTCGTTATCTTTTGCGGCGTCCATTTCATGGCCGAGTCGGCGGATATCCTCACCGCCCCGCATGTGAAAGTCATCCTGCCCGATCTGGGAGCGGGATGCTCCATGGCGGATATGGCCAACCTCGACCAGACGATTGAATGCTGGTCGGCCCTTGACGAACTCTGCCCCGACCGCATCCGGGTGCCGATCACCTACATGAATAGCTCGGCTGCCATCAAGGCATTCGTGGGGGAGCATGGGGGCGCTGTCTGCACGAGCAGCAATTGCCGTAACGTGCTGGAATGGGCCTTGCGTGGTGGAGCCAACCCCGATGCTCTTAAGAGCGGCAAGAAAGTTCAAATCCTTTTCTTCCCCGATCAGCACCTCGGGCGCAACACCGCCTGGAGCATGGGATACGACAAGGACAAGATGGTCGTTTGGGATCCGCATCAGGACTTGGGCGGAAATGATCCGGATCGCCTACGCGAGGCCGATTTCATTCTCTGGAAGGGGCACTGCTCGGTACACCAGCTCTTTCGCCCGGAGCATGTCGATCAGGTACGCGCCAAGTTCCCCCAGATGAAGGTGATCGTTCACCCCGAGTGCCGCTGGGAAGTCGTGCAAAAAGCCGACCTGACGGGAAGCACGGCATACATCGTTCAGCAGATCACCCATGCCCCGCCCGGCTCGCAATGGGTGGTCGGCACCGAAGTACATCTGGTCCAACGGCTGGCCCGGCAGCATCCGGAACAGAAGATCATCGTTCTCAGTGATTGCCAGTGCCTATGCACGACCATGTACCGGATCGATATGCCTCACCTGTGCTGGGTGCTGGAAAATCTCGTTGAGGGAAACGTGGTCAACCAGATCAAAGTGGATGATCAGACGCGGAAATGGGCGCTGGTCGCGCTGGATCGGATGCTGGCGATCAAGGGAACGGGAAGCCCGGGCGCCGCCCGCCAGCCGGTCACCCTGGATTGATCAGATGCTTTCCCCGTTGATAATTCCCTGGATGCGAAACGTGAAGTAATCCACGGCGACGCGGATAATGAAGATCAGCATGACGCAGGTGACGCGCTCCTGGTTGGCCATGCGGAACATAATCCAGAACAAGATGAAGATAAGCCCCAGGTTGATCAGTGATCCGAAGATTTGGCCGTTGAGATCTCCCATCCAATGCTGAAGTAGCCCGCCGACGGCGCCGGGAAGAAGGGCAATGGCGCCAAGGCGAATCGCCACCTGCCAAATTGGATCGCTGAAGGAAACCCCTCCCATCAGCGAGGCACAATAGATCGCGGCAAAAACCAGCCCGACGCCGGCCAACATCTGAAACGCGGCCGGGGCGGTGCTCACTCCCACCGAGTGAACTTTGCCGCTGCCCTGATACGCGACGTTTAAGATCGATAGGCCAAAGCCGACCACAATCAGCACCTCGGGCAAGAGGACGCCGCGCCAAAAAGGCAGCGGCTTAGCTTCGACGACAGGTTCGTTGCTGAGCGGCTTTTTACCGATCAGGCGAGGGTCGATGGATGGGCCCGGACGATTTGAAACCGCAGCCGGGGCGGCGATGGGGGCTGATTCAACAGGTCGAACATTTTGGGGTTGAACAGGCGCAGTCGGATCGGGCGCTAAATTGTACAGATCTTCTTGTGGCGCTGGCTCGGGCTGGGCCGGCATCGTGAGAACTTCGCCGCATTTGCACTTTCCCCGGCGGCCGACAAACTCCGCGACCCATCGGCTTCGTTTGCGGCAGGAAGGACATGTGAAAAAGTTACCCGCGGACATCAGGGCAACAATTTTGGCGATCCCAGTTCGCGCAGTCAATAACGGGAAAAGCGCCGATTAGGCATCGTCAACAAACCGATCAAAACGATGTGAATGGCTTAACCCGCGCCCAAACGTTCGCGGATAAAATCGGCCCGGGCGGCGCGCTGGGCGTCGCCCTCAAGCTTCTTGCCCAGGATCTTTTGGAGATGCGCTTCCTGCGTCAATAGGAACAACTCATTGATCTTGTTGATTTCCAGGCCTTTGACGCGATGGAGATTGACGCCCAGCCGCACATGGCTCAGGGCGATCAATGTTTCCTCGGCTTGCATCAGGCGCGCCGAGCGGAGCAGGCCCAGGGCGCGGCAGACTTTGTCGTCCAGGGCCAGCGTGCGGTCGTTGAGAAGCGTCCGGCGCGCGTGATGCTCGTACTCGATGATCTTGGGGATCACCACGTGCTTGAAATCGCTGATGATTTCTTCTTCGCTCTTGCCGAGCGTGGATTGATTGGAAATCTGGTAAAAGTCCCCGGTGGCTTCGGTTCCTTCACCGTAGAGCCCGCGAACGGCCAGGCGCATTTCTTTGGCGGCGCGGAAAACTTTTTCAATCTCACCGATAAGCTTGAGCGCCGGCAGGTGCAGCATAACGCTGACGCGAATGCCGGTGCCGACATTGGTCGGGCAGGCCGTCAGGTAGCCAAAGCGCGGATGAAAGGCGAAATCGAGGGAGGATTCGAGCTGATCGTCAATGGCGTTGATCTGCTCCCAGGCTTCCTCAAGCTGTAATCCGCTGCGAAGAACCTGGATCCGGAGATGGTCTTCCTCGTTGACCATGATGGCGAGCGTTTCGTTTTCACCGACGGCGACGCCGCGCGCCCCTTCGGCGTCTTTGTGCGGCTTGCTGATCAGGTGGCGCTCGACGAGAAGCTGGCGGTCGATCTCAGGGGCGGCGTCGAGATCGACGTACAACGTTCGTGGAGAGAGCCGGGCGGCCAGGATCGTATCCCGAACTTTGCGTTCCAGGGCTTGGCGCTGCTGGCGAGCGCAGCGTGCGAGGAACGGGTAGCCGGAGACGTTTCGGGCCAGACGGATGCGTGAGGAAATGACGACTTCGCTCATCGGCCCGCTGCCGCGAAGCCATTCTCCCGCCTGCGAAGTCAAATCACTGAGTTTCATAGAAAGCCCGATACGTGACGAGCCAATAAAAATGACCGATTTACGCCGCGCCCTCTGCCTGGCGAATTTGATCCCGCAGCTTGGCCGCGCGTTCATAATCTTCCGCCTCGACGGCCCGCTGCAGTTCCTTGCGCAGACGGGTGAGATCAACCTGGCGTTTCATCGGGACGCTCGAACCGCCCCGCCGCGTCGGCACCTTGCCCAGATGATGGGTCGCCCCTTCGTGCGCCCGTTGAAGCAGGGGCGTCAGATCCTTGTCGAACAAGGCGTAGTCATGTTCACATCCGAGCAATCCGCTCTGGCGGAATTCCGCCCAGCTGATGCCGCATTGCGGGCACCCGGCCGTCGCCTCTTTGGTGGAAGTTTGCCCGCTATGGGCCAGCACAAAGCTGGTCAATAGCTCATTGATCGGAGTGTGCGACTTGGGGTTGACGGAAAATCCTTCGGCAGCCGCATAACACTGCTCGCAAAGATGTTTCTCGATGACTTTGCCCCCTCGGACTTCGGTGAGATGCTGCGTCGCGGGTTTATTGCACTTCTCGCACTTCATACTTCACTTCGCAAAATATTCATATCATCATGGTTCGCCATCGAACCATGAAGTATCGGCCAAATCCGGGCCGACACATCGTACTTCATCCTATTGATGCTGACGGCAGTTTTCAAACATATCTCTACGGGATCTGCCCGGTTTCAGGGGCGATAAATCGCCGAATTTCCGGCTGTTTCCCAAACCTCCACCGAAATCAACCGAACACTGCCAGGCAGCTTGAGCCCTTGGCCGATATGCAGCGCGACGTTTTCAGCCGATGGATTGGCTCCCGCGAGGCTGGGAACATCGTTCAAATGATGATTGTGCATGGGACCGATCAGTGCATCCACCAGGCGCTCCAGCTCATGGAAGTCGATGACGACACCGATTGCATCTAGTTTGGGAGCGGCGACGGTCACCCGCACCTGCCAGTTGTGCCCATGCAGCGGCTCCAGGGAGCCGTCGTACAGCCGGAGCTGATGGCTGGCGGAAAAAAACCGCGTGGTGGTGACTTCAAAGAGCATCGCAATCAACACTACGCGAAAATAGACGGATTGGATATACGGGGGTTGATGAGCGGTGAGTAACGGGAACAAATCCCGCTTTTCCCGTGAATCATCACTCGTCAATCGCCATGATTTTGACTTTTCCCCCGATCCTCTTAACTTGACTCCGAACATGCGCCGCTATTTCCCGTCATCCGATGAATTTCGGGCTCTTGGCCAAACGGCGCAGATCATCCCGGTTTACCGCCAGCTTCTGGCGGATCATCTGACGCCGGTAACAGCGTTTGAGGTGCTGGGGCGCGAGCAGCACGCGTTTTTGCTCGAGAGCGTCATCGGGGGAGAGAAGATTGGGCGCTACAGCTTCATCGCAATGGGGCCGCAATTGGTCTATCAGGCGGCCTCGGGACAGGCATCGATTCATCAATTGAACAAAGCGGCGCGGAATTTTACAACGACGGATCCGCTGGCCGACCTGCAAAAACTCTTGCCCAGGGCGCGGTATCACCATGACAAACGCCTGCCGGCTTTCACGGGGGGGCTGGTCGGATACGCCGGTTACGACACGATCCGTTATTACGAATCCGAAAAATTGCCTTCGCCTCCCAAGGACGATCGGCTGCTGCCGGACGTTCTGTTCGGCCTGTACACGGAACTGGTGATCTTCGATCATGTGGACAAGACGATAAAAGTCGTCGCCAACGCGGATCTGACCGCCGGCAACGGAAATGCGGAATCGGCCTATCGCGATGCGTGCCGGCGGATCGACGACATCGCCTCGCGCCTTCAGCAGCCGCCGGTTTCGTCGCTGGGGGAGATCGACCCCCGAGCGCCGCTGACGCTGGCATACAGCGCCAACTGCACGCAGGAGCAATTCGAGCAGATCGTCGTCGCCGGTAAGGAATACATCAAAGCGGGGGATATTTTTCAGTTCGTTCCCAGCCAGCGATTGCGGGTCAATTCAACGGCCGATCCGTTCGATGTCTACCGCGCGTTGCGCGTGGTCAACCCCTCGCCGTTCATGTTTTACCTCAAGAGCCCGGCGTGCACGCTGATCGGCTCAAGCCCGGAAATCCTCTGCCGAGTCGCCGACGGCATCGTGACCAGCCGTCCTCTGGCGGGAACCCGCCGGCGTGGGGAAACCGCTGAGGAAGATCAGGCGCGGTCGCGATAGCCTCCGGCCGATCCCAAGGACCACCCCAGACACACGATGCTCTGTTACCTTCACCACATC
>CAZCKE010000056.1:0-13861 GCA_964499005.1 uncultured Tepidisphaeraceae bacterium | reverse complement strand
CGTTCAGATAATCGAACAACCCCGCGCAATAGATCAGGTCGGCCGCCACGAAAGGCGATAGATCGCGACCCAGCGAGCTGCGCGTGGCTTCCTTTAATAATTCGTTGATGGATTTGTGATGGAAGACAAGCTTGGGACTGCGGCCCGCGCCCGCGGCGGCTTCTTTCAACTTGTTCTTCGCGTAGCCCAGAGTTTCATCGTTGAAATCCATCAAGTGAAATTCGCATTGATCCGACAACGGATCGTTGCGAATAAATCGCTGAAGTTCGTGGGCCGGTCCACAGCCGATATTCAGCACCCGCAGCGGGCGTTTGGGGGTCACTCGCAGGGCTTCGTCATGCAGATAACGCTGTAATCGATCGATTCGATTGCGATGCGCTTGAGCGCCGTCGGATCGGAGAATCAGCGAATTGAGGATCTTCGCGTACGTGGTGGATCCTTCCAGTGGATCGCGCACGATCATGTTGACCATCTCGTAGTCGCCCGCATAGCCCAACGGCTTGGTGAACGTGCGAAAAATAAAGGGTGAAACGAGCATTAAAGGGTGAAGCTGGCGACGCGCAAATGATTTGTGGTTGATCGCCTCTTCTTCGTTGATTTCCTTCGCCTGCTTTTCAAAGATCCCGAACAAGCCGCCCAATTTAACCGCCAGGCCGTGTTCGATTTCGAGCGTAAAGTCTCTTTGATCTTTCGGCGCCACAGGAGAATCGGAGGTGGCCTCAACCTGGCTCAGCCATCGGTTCAGTTCGGCGAGAAAGGAGCCCAGATTGGTCACTGACAATTGATAAAGGGGGCGGATCTCATGTGTTGCATCAAAATCGCGAACAAATTGCTCGACTTCTTCGCGCAATCCCGTACCAGGACCGACACGCGAAAGGTCTGACCAGGGATCGACCAGGGTCGCCGATACGATCGCCATCAATCCCGTTACCACGATGTTGCTGACGACCGCCCGGCCGGAGTAGAGCAGGCGTTCCCCCCGCAAGAGCCGCAGATCGGTTAAAACCTCGCTTAATTGAACGATGGAATAGGGGTTATACGTTTCAAAAATGACCTGGTTGCGGGTTGCGTGAGAAAGGGTGCCGCGGGCGGAGACGCCCTGGCTGTTTTGAAACGTCACAAGACTGTCAAAATCAATCGATTTCGGCGGCACCAGTGCATCCTGAAATGAGTTCAGCCAGAGTATACCGATCACACCCTTGAACAAAAACCCTACGATTGTATTGCCGTGGGGAAGATTATTTGATAACCTTATCAACCAGCCGGAAGGATTCATAGGTTCCATGGTTCAGGATGCAAAATCGGTGCATCCGTTGGAGCCAATGACCAATCCGAGTTGGAAGGTAAAAAATGAACAAACGCGTCATTATGCGCGTCGAGGTGGAGCCGGCATCGAAGGAACGCCTTGATGCATTTTGCGAACGAACCGGGATGACAAAAGTCGCGGCCGTTTCGCGGCTGATCGACTGGTTTTGCAAACAGTCTGACACGGTCCAGGCGATGGTCCAGGGGCTGGTTCCACAATCGATCCAATCGAGCGTGGCTCATATCATCTTGAGGCGACTTGCCGCCAAGAAAGACGGCAGCACCAATTCAGGACGCTCTCTGGTCGGGGCATTCTCGAAGTAATTTGTCCGCTCCGTCTATTGCCATAGGAAATGGCCCCTGTTGATGGCCCCCCGGCCGTCAGCAAGGGTATGGCTTTGCCCTGATCCTCCGTGCCAGAGCACTCGAGGTCAGCCCCGGACACGGTGCGCGCAGATGAATTGATCACGAAATTAGTGGTCCCTGCCGTTTCAAGGCAGGTGGACAATCAGATACTTACTGCTGGGATCTTTCTCGGACAGCGGGCTATAACCCACGCTGTAAGCCGCACTATATTTCTTCGCGATATCAAAGCACTTGGTCCGGCTCGTGGCGTCCGTGGGCAGTTCGACGATCATCTCAGTGGCTTCCGCCTTTTGATTGATATCCAGTTCCACGCCAAACCAAACATTGGGGCTTCCGGCGGCGTACCAATCGTTCACATATTGCCCCTCGATGGTTCGGGCCGTATCGGCGGCAAACTTCTTCCCTTCGCGCAGGCGATGACGTTCGTTCAGGTCGTCTACTTCCTGATCGATCGGGTTTCCCGAAGTCGGAGCAGCACCTCCCATGCTTGGCAGGGAGATCGACGAGGTGGAGGCGCCTCCAATGCTGAAAAGTAATCTGAGCAGCAGTAAAACAAGGACGACCCGAACAATCCAGTAGAAAGCGACCAAAACACCGACGACAAACCACGAGTCGCTCGGATGCATGCTGAACAAATAAATCAGTAAAAACCAATAGATTCCCAGTGCGACAGGAAATCCGATGGCGCCGAATCCGAGAGCGCTGTTGCCGAATCCGCCGCTGTATCTCCCCACGATGCCATCAACACACGTGGTCGCGCCATCGCAAAAGACCGCCAGTGCGGCAAGCTTGAGGAACGCGGTTCCAATTCCGCCGAAGCTGACACCCAGGGGACCAGCCACCGTAAGGGCAAACCCCATCAATAGAGCCGTTTCCAGGATCGTCATGATGACCAGTCCAAGACTGATCGCGAACATTCCCGGAACGCCCAAGTGATAGCGAAATGCGTAATACCCGACATAGAGTGCCGCGCCGGCGAAAATCAACGCGATGGGAACATACACATCACGCTTCATGTCCATCAAAGTCTTGGAGGAATTGCGTTCGACCTCGCGAGCGGTAGGGGCGCGTTGATAGGCAAGCGGCACCCCGGATCGACTCACTTTCCCGGCGGAGGAGGGAGGCGCGGCTCCGGCCAATGCCGGCTGAGGCGCAATGGCGGAGGAGATGCTGGGTGCGATGACCGGCGGCGCGCTGGCCGCGGCTTTGCGCCCGGCCGATTCCATGTCATCCGCTAAGGCGTAGAGATCGTCCTCAATCTGCTCCGGCTCCGGTTCCGCGGGAACGATCATCACTTGGCCGCATTTGCATTTGCCGCGTTTGCCGGCGAGTTCTTTCTTCCAGACGTGCTTACGTCCGCAACCGGCACACGCGAATTTCGACGACTCATCCGGCATTTCTTCTCTCTCGTTGGAATTTACCGACCGATCCCCCAGCGGCGACAACTATGCCTCGACAACCCGAAGCACGCAAGCCAAGCCGCACAATGTTCACCCTCCTGTGAAATTTTTGTTCAACCCTTAATATTTCACAAAAAAGTGACATTTTAAGGCGAATTCAACACCCATCGACACATCGACAAATGTTAATATAATCGCGCCCATACCCATTATGTGGATTGAGACATGCACGGCAGGGGGGGCCATCAAGGCTCTCATCGTGGCCGGCTCTCACTCACGCCGCCTTGTTATCGCGGTGCCAGGCTCGACGTGGGGTTTGTCCCCAAGATCCTGCTCAAAATCTGCGTCAAGGCGGCTGACCGCGATAAAGCTGTTGAAGCGATTGTGAAAGCCGCTCGCACGGGAGCGGTGGGGGACGGAAAACTGTTCATCTATCCCATTGCGGACGTCGTTCGCATTCGCACCGGGGAGGTGGGCGAAACAGCGATTTAATTCGCGAGGCAGCCGCCAAGGATCAAGCCTCGCCGGGCTCGCGCTGCTCGGCGTCCTCGACCGCCTGGCGGTCAGTCATGACACTGGCTCCAACCAATCCGCGCGTGGCGCGGCCTTGCGTCAGGAGCGAAACGACGATCAGCACGATGAAACCCAGCGGAATCGTCACGATGCCCGGCTGGCTGAACGGCGCCGGCGGAACGACCTTGGTGATGTCCAGGTGATAGACGTCACGATACGTATCGCTGCTCAGCAGAATCCACGCCAGGCTGGCCAGCATCCCGACGATGATCGCGGCAGTGATTCCCTGCTTGGTCGTTTTCTTCCAGAACAGGAGCATGATCAGAGCCGGCAGATTCGCGGATGCGGCGACGCTGAAAGCCCATCCCACCAGAAAGCTGACGTTAAGTTTTTGGAAAATGATTCCCAGCCATATGGCGATCGCGCCAACGAAGACCGCGGCGATTCGGCCGGCCATCACTTTCGCATGATCGCCCAGATTCATGCCCATGACGTTGGAGAGCAGATCGTGCGCGACCGCGCCGCTGGCGGCCATGATCAAACCGCTGACCGTGCCGAGCACGGTCGTGAATGCGATGGCCGAGATCAGCGCAAAGGGCAATTCGCCGAAGCTCCTGGCCAGAAGTGGGGCGGCCATGTTGTTGTTCGAGGGGTCGATCATGCCGCTGGTCATCGCGCCCAATCCCAGGAAAAGGGTCAGGACATAAAACAGACCGATGCTCGCAATGCCGGCGACGGTCGATTTTCGAGCGGCGGCCTGATCTTTGACCGTGTAATAGCGGATCAGAATGTGGGGCAGCGATGCCGTTCCGCCGAACAGAGCGAGCATCAGCGACAGAAAATTGAGCTTGTCAGTCACCTTCCCGGTTTTGATGCCCTTAAAGGTTGGGCTCGCGCCAGGCATCAAGATATCTGAGCCGGGCGTCGGCTTTTGATAATAGACGGTAGTCTTTGAACCGTCGGCTTCGGTGATGGTTTCGTTCCCCCACAGGACAACAGTGCTGTTGCCCAATGTATGCAGGTATTCCATGGGGCCCAATGCGCCGGTGGACTGCCGGTCATCGGGGAGGGCCGAGATCTGGCCGACAAATTGCAGATCACCCTGCCCTTTGGCGGCGTCGAGGCCCTGCGGCTTTCCATTGGCAAGCGTTGAGCCGTCTTTCTTGACGGTCAGTGTCTGCGCCTCAGTCAGCGCATCTCCTTTTTCTACATGCCAGGTTGAAACAACCCCATCGCTTCCGCGCATGCGAAGATATGGCTTGCCAACCCATCCACCGTTGGAGTGGACGACCGTCGCGCCTGCCGCCTCGAGCGATTCTCGTGAAGAGGTGCGAAACTTGGATGAGCCCGCGTTGACCGACAATCCGCGATTAAGGATCGCCGCGACCAAGCCCGCGCAGACAACCACCAGCAACGACCCTTTGATGAATTGCACGTACGTCGTCGAGACCATGCCCGCCGTCACAACGATGACAATGACGATGGTTCCAACGAGAATGACGCCAACCCAATAGTCCAACCCCAACAGCGGCTTGACCAGCGCTCCCGCGCCGACCATCTGTGGAATCAGGTAGAAAATGCTCACGGCCAACGTGCTGATCGCCGCTGAAAGTTTGATCCCCCGGCTGTTGAATTTTTTGTCCAACGCGTCGGCGAACGTGAAACGCCCCATGCGCTTGAGCGGCTCCGCGATCACAAACAGCGCGACGACCCAACCGGCGAGGTATCCAATGGAATATAAAAATCCATCGTAGCCATAGAAGGCGACCAGCCCGCAGATTCCCAGAAATGAAGCCGCCGAAAGATAGTCTCCGGCGAATGCGATGCCATTGACGAACCAGTGAATCCCGCCGTGGGCCGCGTAATATCCCTTTGCGCTTCGCGCCTTCGAGCCCAGATAGAAACTGATCGCCAGCACGATGCCGACGAAGATGACGAAGATGACGATTGCCAGGGTCGAATGTTCGTATTTCACGGCTTCGCCCCTTCATTCGACTCCGGTGCCTGCTCGACTTCCGGCTTGCACAAAATCATGTAGACCACCGCCAGCAGAAGCGCGGCGACGATTAACCCCATCCCCCAGATGATGGCCAGATCCACTCCCGCGATCGGCTCGGCCATGGTCTTAAAAGAGAATGCCGTGATCCCCACGAACCCGGCATATAAGAAACAATAAATCCCAAATAGCCATAGCCCGATGCGCGCATTGCGCTGTGTCGCCGCTGATAAAGTCGGTGAATCTTCTGTCATTCAAATCCTCACGGAAATCCGGGACGAATCCTGCCGCTGGACGGGCATGATATCGCTTGTCGTCCGGCAAGCATATTTTGCCCAGCGGCGTCAACAACGGCCGATTGTGAAGCCCGGCAACCTAACCCTGAAATTTGTGGAATCCGGTCCCCTTTCCCCGTTTCAGCGGCGATTGGTAGATGGTGATGCCAAATTCACGCCCAACGTGAGGGTAACTCTAATGCGAACGCACCTCTTGATACTATTGGCCCTAGTCATGTTTTGCAGCCCAGTCGCTTGGACCGTCGAGACAACTTCCCGTCGCTCCGTCGAGCAAATTCAACAGGACATCGATACCGCTTTCAAAGACCCCACAGTCCAATCCTTATTCAATTCCATGGCAATTCAGACGGACAATGCCCAACGAACCGCAATTGCCCCCAAAGCCCTGCCCCAACTCCGAAACCTTCTGAAATTAATCGACGAACTAGCAACCACTGACAAAGGCGCCGCCGACTCACATCGTCTCCGAAACTTGGTGCTGCCGACGATGTCCGCTCTTGGAGACCCCGACGCCAATGCCAGGCTGGAAACCCTTGCGCATGACGCCGACCCCAACGAAGCCCAAGCCGCAAAAAGCCAGATGCTCCTGGTCCGATGGTGGAAAGCCTCCACCGATCCCGCTCGACAAAGCGCCGTGCTTGCCGACGCGGCGACCATGGCCCAGTCCAACCCCCAAGCTCAATCCCTCGCTCAAGCTCTAATCGCAATGGGCAGCAACGGTGCCGCAACGCCTCAATTTCGCGATCGCGCTTTCTCGATCGTCACGGAAATGGATGGCGACGCGATCTCACCCCTCAAGGATCAGGTCGCCGCGTTGCGCAAGCTCTTCTCATTCGAAAACAGACCCTTGCAACTCAGCGGCAAACGCTTCGACGGAGGCTTATTTACAACGGCCGATTGGAAGGGGAGGGTAATTCTGGTCGATTTCTGGGCAACCTGGTGCGGCCCATGTGTCGCCGATCTCCCTGAAGTCAAAAATGTCTACGCCCAATATCACGACAAAGGGTTAGAGGTTCTGGGGATTTCCTGTGACAACGACGGCGGGGCGTTAAAGAAATTCCTCGGCGCGAACAACGATCTGCCCTGGCCCCAACTTTTTGACGAGCGAAATCCGGGTTGGCATGCTCTCGCCAGCGAATTGGGCGTCACAGGCATTCCCACCATGCTGCTGATCGATAAGAAGGGAATCGTCCGAACCGTCGAGGCACGGGATAATTTCAAGCAGATGATCCCGCAGTTGTTGTCGGAGTAATCGTCGTCATAACTCGACAGACTGGCGGGTCGCTTTTTGCCCGCGTATCAAATTTTCCTGAAACTCTTTCGATCATCTTGCGATTGAACGCCGGTATCTCATCGGGCTTGCGGTTGGTGACTATGCCGCGATCCGCCACGACTTGCTCATCTCGTCAATCGGCTCCGGCATTCCCCGGATCAGTTCGCAGAGAAGAAATGGCGATTTGACCAATTTTATAGCGATTCCACCGCAGCCTTTAGTTCGGCAATGGCCTTCTCATCAAGCAAGCGCAGCTTTTTCAAGATCTCAATTTCCTTGCCGCGCACTTCCGGAGTCCACTGCTCGATCGTTTTTCCGCTCCATGGCCCCAGGAACATTTCCCGACCAGCGAAAATATCCCCCGTCAGCTTGATCTCCTGCCGATAGAGATCCGCCGCCGTCCTCAAATGATCGGCAGCGGGGGGGCCAAATCGCGGCGCGATGGCATCCAGGTACATCTCCGCGGCCCTTCTCGCATCATCCAGCGAGTCAAAATTCCACCACGTCGCCTGAAAAAGCTTTTGGCGCTCGTCGCCCGACGTTGCCGATGGATTGCTCAGATCGCCGATCCACTTTTCATAGGCGTGCAAACCATAAAAGAACTCGCCGTTTTCCTCGTCGAATTTGGGGCGATCGTCCCGCGTCCAGTTGTGCTCTGCCACCTCAAAAGCGGCCAGCGCCGAATCCACCGGAGCCGCTGGAGTTCCACCAGGCCTCAGAAAACATAGAAATCCTCCCAGTTTCGCCGCGGGCCGGGGGCTGATGTCATCCCCGATGTAATAATCCCTCATCAAAAACGATTGTCCCGAGTTCTCATATCCATAAATAAGACCCATGTCCAAATGCGGCGACAAATATGCCAGTACCGGAAATCCATGATCAATGGAATTCGTGATCTCTTGAATCGGTTCCGGCCCGATGGGATTGGCGACGCCGCATCCCTCCAATTTCATCCCAATCGCCAGGCCCACCCGATCCCGCTCTTCCACCATTTCACCCACCGGCCCCGCTCCCGACCATCGATGCCCCGCCGACCCCTGATACCACCGCACGCGAAACGCCAGCGCGCTTACTCCCATCAGCGTTATGTAATCGTAATCCGGCCCCGACAAACGAGGCGCTTGGTCCAACGCACGCTTCATGTTCAATGTCGTCGACCGCATCGGGGCCTGCGCAGCACGCGGCGCCAACGCTGACGCCAATGCCCCGCAAAATGTCGTCTCCCCGCTCTTGCCCCACGCCAGGGGGACGGTGCCTTCAATCCAGACGCGCCCATTCTCGCGATGCACTTGATTGTTCATGGGATCATCTCTTTCCAAGCCTGTCGTCACCACTGGTTTCACAGGTGGGTTTGGCGCTGGCGTCTTCGCGGAATTTCCCACTTGTTCAACCAACACAATGCCTACCGCCACTATCACCACGATCCCCGCGATGATCTGCGCTATCGACCACATCGACCGCTCGCGCACGATCCGGGCTCCGCCCATTCCCGCCAACCCCATCTTTCCGAGCATTGCCACCACTCCCGGCGGGGCGGCATGCGCCGATTCGTTCGCCAACATCGAGCCTAACAACGCTCCCGAGCCAACCACCACTCCCGTTTCTTTCAATCGGCTTCGCAGTTGCTCCACGCCCGATTCAATTCGCCTCGAAATCGTCGGCTGACTGGCCCCCAATTCCTCCGCCACCTGCAACTGCGATTTCCCCTGCAGAAAATGCAAAATAATCGGCACCCGCAATTCTTCCGGCAATTCCACCAGCGCCGCGTCCACCAGCGGCTGCACTCGAGCCCAGTCCTCCGTATCGACGGCGGGGGGACGAAACGATTCCTCCCTTCGTCGCCGCACCGTCCGTTCCCGCCTGAGGTTCAGCGCTCGATGTGTCGCCGCTGTGTAAAGCCATCCCGCCGCGGAAGAGTTGATACGCCCCGCTTGGCGCGTCAAATCCATGAAGCAGGTTTGCGTAATATCCTCTGCGTCATGATCGTTGATCGTGATCCGCCGCGCTACGCCAAACACCATCGACGCATACCGCCGCACGATCTCCGCAAACGCCTGCGCGTCCCGGTCTTTTGCGTAGCGGCTCAATAATGTGGCGTCGCTTTCCATACATGTTCTATGACACCGCGCTGACAGGATTTATTCAAAATATATCCCCTAATCTGCCGGCGGGCCATACGCCTCCCTTCACGATAAAATGCCTCTCCGTGAGTACGTTGCCCATCGTTACCGGCCTCGGATTAGCCACGGTTCTCGGCGATTCCGCCCAAACGACTTGGTCCGCTCTTCTAACCGGCAGGGCGGTCGCCGATCACACGAGAATAAGCGGCATCGAATCGTCGGATCGAGTCTCCACCCTAGCCTGCAATGTCGCCTTCCAGGCGATTACCCACGCCCGCTGGGACAGCGCGATCCTGCGCGACAGCGCGACAGGATTAGTCGTTGGAACCAGTAAAGGGCCCATCGAATCCTGGCTCACCCCGGCGGGGGGGACATGCCAATTCGGACTCAGCGCCCCCGCCCAGAAAATTGCTTGCAAATTGAATTTCGGCGCCGGCCCGCGATTGACCCTTTCGGCCGCCTTCGCCAGCGGGCTCCATGCCCTGATCCGAGCTGCATTCTTGCTTGCCCGCAGCGAATGCCGCCGCGTTTTGGTCGTCGCTGCCGAGGCCTCCGTTCATCCCTTGTTCATCGGCGGCTTTCAGCGTTTGGGCGTTCTGGCGCCAGAAGGTTATGGCTGTCGCCCTTTCGACAAACAACGCCGCGGTTTTGTCATGACGGAGGCTGCTGCCGCCGTTTGTCTCGAATCCCACGAATCCTCCAACGCTTCGCCCATCGCCCGCCTCGAGCGCTTCGCCTGGGGGGCCGATGCTCATCATCTCACTGCGGGCAATCCCGATAGCAGGGCACTGCGACATCTGCTTGCGCGCGTCATCGATCGCCAACCGGTCGATCTCATCCACGCGCACGGCACCGGCACGATCCAAAATGATCCGGCTGAGTTGGCAGCCCTGGAATCCGTCTTAGCCGGCGACGATCGTCCCATTCTCTATTCTCATAAGGCCGCTTTAGGCCACAGCCAGGGCGCTGCCGGGCTGGTCTCTGTCGTTCTGAATTGCCTGTCACATCAGTCGCAAATCGCCGCGCCAAATATCCGCACGACCGATCCGCTCCCCACGCGATTTCGAATTCCACAAACGCCCTGCCGAGCGCCGATTCGCCGAAGCATCGCCATCGCCTCCGGATTCGGCGGTCCGCTGGCGGCAGTCAGCTTGATATCTCCTTGAAATTTGCCGATCCCGCGGTGTGGCGATTATCATGCCGACTTCTGACGGCGGGTTTCTAATGAGCGAAACCAATACTTGGTATTACGGCAAATCGGGCCAGCAACTCGGGCCCATCGATATCACCGCCCTGCAATCGCTTCTTCAGCAGGGGGCCGTACTGCCCCACGATCCCGTCTGGAGGCCCGGCATGGCCGATTGGCAGCCTGCCAACATGATTCCAGAACTCGCTGCATATATGCCGGCAGCCCAGATTGTTTCCCCGCAACCATTTGCGGCTCAGCCCGCAATGTTGAACTACCGTACGGCCCAGGTAACGTCCAACATGCAATACGCCGGTTTTTGGTTGCGATTTGCCGCGTATGTGATCGATTACCTCATCACGATTGCCATCGCGGCAGTCGTTGGTTTCGGCATCGGAATTCTGATCGTGTCCAGCGGTGGCCACGTGAAAAATAACCCCGCCTTCATCCCAACCCGGCTCGGCATTCAGGGCGTCAGCCTTATTGCCACTTGGCTCTATTACGCCCTCATGGAATCTTCCTCCACTCAGGGCAGCCTTGGCAAGATGGCTGTGGGTATTCGCGTCGTCGACTTGGCCGGGGAGCGCATTTCCTTTGGTCGAGCCACTGGACGATATTTCGGCAAACTTCTCTCGACTTTAATTCTCTGCATTGGCTTCATGATGGCCGGCTGGACGGAACGCAAACAAGCTCTTCATGACATCATGGCCAATTGCCTGGTCGTTCGCCGCTAACGGCTCTCGTCTCACCAATACCCCTGTCCACCCTGCTCGAGCGGATTACCCGACAGCGACGAAATATAGTCCGGCATGATTCTCGCCACTCGGCGTATCGTTAACGTCTTAACCGCAAAGATGCACGCCGACCCCACGACATAAATACCGATGAAAATCCCCACCACCCAATAGCCCGGCGTTCCCCTCGACCCCATCCAAAATCCAGCGGCCGCCATCGCCGAGAACGTCGCCGCAAACCCCGAGTAAATGACAAATCGATGCATCCACCGCGCCAATCGACCCTTCAAATACACTCCCGCAATCACGCAGCAAGCGCACGTACAGAATACAAATCCCCATCCCCAAATAGTCGCCGCCGCCGCGCCCTGCTGGTCCGCCGCCGCGTTGAAAACTGCGCCGATCACTGCCGCAACGATCGCCGCCATCAGAAATACTTTGGAAGTCACAGCCGACCACGTAAACACCGCGATCGCTCCGCCAGCCAGCACTCCTGCCAATCCCACCAGAATGATCGCCGTTATCACCATGTGCTGCTGCTCAATTTACTCCGAAAATCCAACGAGTTTCTTGCCCAATTCGCCAAATTCCACTTGAGACACGGAACTTAACATAACCCGCATTATGGGACGTGGCGGGGGAGTCCAATCTATTTCCCCAACGCCCCTGGCCAAGAGTATTCTGTTCCCGTGCCAGATCCCCTTGAAGATATTGCTTCCGCGGCCCGCCGCCGGCAAATGCAGGCGATCGACACCACGGTTTCCAAAAACGAGCCACAACTAAAGCCATCTCCTCAACCTCAATTGCCACAGCAACCGATCGACTACGCCTCGCCGTCAACCGTGCAAGCGCAAGCGAAAGCCGAGCCACCCGCGGGCATGCCCGAGAACCCGCCGGCCTATTTCCGATTAGTCAACATGAACGGCCCGTTTTCACACGGCTTTCGTTTTGGCCTGGGATTCTGGCTCGCCGGTCTTGTCGTCTCGCTTGCCGTAGTCCTCTTTTTCTTCGCCATGGGCGGATTCTTCGGATGGGCCATTACCCACAGATAAAATCACCGCCGTCCCACGCCCACGGATTCAAAACCCATTAAACCAAAATCCGCGCCAGATCCAAAAAACTTCGCCTCCCAGCCCTTTCTATAGAGGACACTATATTTTCCCCACGCATTCTTTTTCTCTGCTTACCTTTCGCCTCTGTACCTGTCTCGCCGCTCCGCGGCGACCTCTCCCCCCTCCAACGGGACATCTTAGGACACAATGGGACATTTGATCAGCTCCAAACAAACTTGATCAGCTAACCAAAACCCCCGGCGGGGGAGTTACAGGTCGTTAAACTATTCCGGCAATAACGCCTCTGCGGCCCAAAGCCGCTTTCCCTCGCTCCAATCGCCACGATTTTGAATGCCGGACCCCAATTAAGCGGCCCTCACAGCGCATCTTTCCATCCCTGGGCAAATTATATCGTACGTTTTGAGCAACCCGAGAAGGAATGGAGATCTCATGCGAAATATGCCACAAAGTGCTCCGCGTACCTTTCCGATCCCCGAAGGCGTCTCCACGATGCTGACGACTTTGTCGCCGCGATCGTCCCCGCGCAATGGTCATTCCCATTCGCGCGCCTCGTCGGCGCCCAAACGCCATCCGCTTCAGGATCTGGGCGAGATCGTCGCCAAGCGCCGCCAGTCGTCGGGCCAGGAACAGCCGCCGATTGTCGAACCCCCTCCCGTTGCCGACCCAATGCCCCTGGTCGCGCCGCCGCCCGTTGAAAATAAAGTGACGAAGCACAAACAGCCTGCTCCTCCTCAAACCAACCCTGATACACAGCAAGCAGCGCCCGTGGCTCCGCAAACGGTTCCCGTCGCGCCGCAGAGTATTCCGTTGGCGCCGCAAAGTGTCCCGGTTCCGCCCCAAGCTGTATCACCGCCACAGACTGTATCAGCCCCGACCCCAATTACCCCGCAGGCTCAACAGGCCAGGCCCGCGACGGCGGTAGATTCGCAAGCAACGATCTCCGCCATCGATTTCGTTGAGACCAAGCCATCTGTGGCTCCCAAAAATTCGGCGCCCAAAGCTCCCAAAAGTGAAGTTGTGATTCCACCGACGGCCGCGCCGCTACCCGCGGCAAATCCGCTGGACGAGCTTGCGAATATCGCCCGCGCTCGTCTCGCCCCGGCCGCCCAGCCGGTCATTCCACCAACTCCGGTTCAGCCGATGGACAGCAAGGAAATTGAGCCCAAAGCAAAGGAAGTCGTGGCTGCGCCGTCGCCGCAAAATGTAGTGCCTCAGCAAACGCCTCCATCCAATCCGGTTCCAGCGTCGACTCCCAAGCCCGCGACCGGTGCCCTGACTGAAACGCCGCAAAAGCCGGTGGCGACGAGCAACAAAAATTTCGTTCAGAAACCGCAGAAGCGATTGATCTCGAATCGGCCTCTCCCGGTGGCCGCAGCCGCTCCCCGCACACATCTCCCGCGCTCGCGGGACCGCGAATTGATCGCCAAGGGTTTCCTCTTCGGCGTCGGTTTCTGGCTTGCCTTTGCCGGATTTCAGATGGTGATCATGGGCGTCGTGCTCCTGGGAATATATGGCGGAGCCCATGCTTCCACTGCTCCGGTGAGCAATCCCGCCGTGACCGCCCTGCCGGCAAGCCGCTAAATGCAAGACTGAAACGTG
>CAZCKE010000055.1:0-13936 GCA_964499005.1 uncultured Tepidisphaeraceae bacterium | reverse complement strand
GCCATCATCTTCTCGCTAACTCCCAGCACGACCTCATTCGCCTTCAAATCCCGCGCCGCCGTCGCGATGGCAAACAGCGGATTGTTCGTCGGCAGCACCACCGGATGCACCTCTTTGCCCACCTTTTCCGCGACGCTCACGATTTGCGTCAACAGATCGCGGTCTCCGTCATCCACGCTGGTCTCCTCCGCCGTCACGCCCATCGTCCGGGCCGGCAGCACTTTGCACGTGACCACCACCACATCTCGCACATCGGTGTCCACTTCCTGTAAAATTTTCTGAAGCACCGGCAAACTCCTCGGCCCGCGTGCCGCCACCACCACCGGCTTGGGATGCCTCAGCCCCAACGACTCGACGCTCAATTCATCGCTGGCCCGCTGATTGAACTGCTCCAGGTGCTCGTGCTTGCCCCCATGCCGCCGATGCGAAATTTTCTCGACGATCACAAACACCGCCATGAAAATCGCCGTAAAGCTCAAGCCCCAGATCGTCGCTGTCTTTTTGGTAGCAAGATTGATCAGCGCCGTCGAGGCGAGGATCAGAAACACCGTGAAAATCCCGACCGGCAAATCGAGCTGCCCATTCCTGGTTTTCAGATGGAAATTCAGCGGAACGCGATATTGCCTGGGTGAGCGGTCTTTCAGCCGCAGCACCGCCATCGACATCGTCATGAACACAAACGACCAGATCACGCCAAACGCGTACGCTTCGCCCAGCGTGTTCACGTCTCCCATGCTGGCCAGAATCACGACCACCTGTAAAATCGCGACCAGGTTGATGAATCGGTGTGTCGTCCCGAACCGCTTGTGCGGATGCTGAAACCAAGGCGTCAGCACGCCATCTTCCGCCAGCCGATTGAGCACTCCGTTCGATCCCACAATGCTCGTATTGACCGCGCCCGCCAGGATGAGGAATCCAACGATCACCACGAAGCATTCCACCAGAATCTTCAGCCATCCCGGCCCTTTCAAATACTGCACAAGGCCATTGATCAAGTTGTCGCGGTATCCGCCGTTGTCGCGCTCGATATGCTGAAACGCCCGATCGATGACCATCGCCTTATGCGTATTGACCAGCGAGTCCTCCCCATTGCGGTCCATCAAATATCCCCATTCGGCCGGATGCTGCGCGTCGGCCTTTCTCACATAGTCGATTTCCCACCAGGTCCTGCCGCGAACATCGTCGTTCGTCGGCGTCCCGTTGGTCACCACCTGCGTCATCACACGCTTGCCGTCCGGAATGATCAACACCGCCAGGAAGCTGATCAGGCTCGTCAGCAGCATCGAATAAAGAAAGATCACAAAGCCGGCACGCAGTAAATTTTTCAGTTTAGGCGCTTCGATCTCGCGATTGACCTGCGCCAGCGATTCTTCGCCGCTCATCGCCAGCAGCGAATGCCCGAAGGCGATGATGATGCCGATCGCTCCCATCAGCCGCGGCAGATGCTCCAGCCAGCCTGCCGAGGATTCCTTTGTCGGATCAAGGCTGCTTTGAGTGAAAACCGGATGCAGCGGCGGGGCATGGATCGACCCCGCGGGCATCGCATATATCGTGATCAAGCTCCAGCCGATGACCACGATCCCCATTACCGTCGTCAGTTGCATGATCCGCAGCGCCTTATCGCTCGACTCATGAATCCCGATAATGTTCAAACGCCAGAAATAAATCGTGGTGACGATCGCGATGAGCACGGTAATGGCGTTGACCAGCGTCGGATGCGTTGTCCCGTCAAAAATAATCGGATGCCGGCCGTGCTGCGTCATCTGTTTCAGCATGTCGCCAAATAGTCCCACCAGATATTGCCCCGCGGCCACCGCGCTGATCGGACCGGTTAGCACATAATCGAACATCAGTGCGCTGACCGAGAGCTTGGCGAGCCCTCCTCCAATGGCTCCCTTGACCACTTTGTAAACGCCCCCTCGGGTGAACATCGTGCAGCTTTCGACGTACACGGCTCTCACGGCATAGCTGAAGAGCATCACCCCCAGGATGAACCATGGCGCTGCCTTTCCGATCGCCTGCTCGCTGATGCCCCCGATGTAGTAGGCTGTCGAGGCCAAGTCGCACAGCACGATTGCCGCTGCCCGCCAAAAGCTGATAAACGCCAGCGCCACGCTTGTGACAACCAGAACATTAGCCCGCCTGCGCGGCTCCATGTCGGGCAATTGCGCGACGTCAAGTCCGGATGATGCCGATGGAAGAGTAGCCATAAATAAGTATCCCGCTCCATAAATGGCACGCTTTATGCGTGTTGCAATTTGCAAGAGAAATGGCAACGCGAAAGCGCGCGGCTGGGAGCCGATTGGTTGATCTAATTGAATTGCTAAAGGGTTGAGCGCTTCAAAGTGAGTCAGCCGAGACGGCCGAATGGGAGGGCAAGTCCTCCCGCAGCACCCACAAGCGTAACTTCCCTTTCAAGTGCCGACGAGGTTAGCTGACGGGCTGGGCGTTGAAAGTCGCCCTCGGCCATACTGGCCCGATTCGCCCCTGCCCCGCGTTTGAATCTGTCGATCAGCATTGCCCGAACTCCGAACCACTCGGAGCCGCTGCGTCCGATCACAAATCTGCCCGCAAGGCTGCGTGGGACACTCGCCCCACGATGGGTTCCCCGCGCTCCAGGAATGCCTCCCAGAGCTTAGGCGGTTAATGAAGCCAAAAGCATATGCCACCCACCCCCGATGTCAAGAATCAAGCGGCCAAACGTCCAATAAAAATCACATAAACGCATGCAAATGCGAAAGATATGTGTTTTTAAGCTCACTCCATCCGATACTTCATCTCAACCTGCGGCCCCACAATCCGGATCGTCAGATTCCTGGCAATCTCCGAATAGATCGGATCCGCTGTCGCGCTCCCCCATGCCAGGGCGAACTGCTCCAACTGCATCTCCGCATGCATTTTCTCGCTGACCCCCAGCACCACTTCGTTCGCTTTCAAATCCCTTGCCGCCGTCGCGATCGCAAACAGGGGGTTGTTCGTCGGAAGCACTACCGGATACACCTGCTTGCCGACATTCTCCGTCACCGACACGATTCGCGTCAGCAGTTCCCGGTCCTCTTCATCCACCGATGTTTCTTTCTCCGTGACGCCGCTGGTGCGCGCCGGCAATACTTTGCAGGTCACGATCACCACGTCCCGAACATCCGTATCCACTTCGAGCAATACTTTCTCCAGCACCGGCAAGCTTCTGGGGCCACGTGCCGCGACCAGGATCGGATTGGGATGTTTCAATCCCAGCGATTCGATCGACACATCCTCGCTGCTCCGCTCGTTGAACTGCTCCAGATGTTCGTGTTTCCCGCCGTGCTTTCGATGTGAGATTTTTTCAACAATGATGAACACCGCCAGGAAAAGTCCCGTGAAGCTCAGGCCCCAGACCGTCGCGGTCTTTTTGGTCGCCAGATTGATCAATGCCGTGCTGATCAGGATCAAAAACACGCTGAGAATGCCGATCGGGACGTCCAGCGTTCGCGTCTTGGTCTTGACGCTGAGGTTCAGCGGTACCCGATACTGCCGAGGCGAAAGATCTTTAAATCGTAAAACCGCCATCGACATCGTCATGAATACGAACGACCAGACGACGCCGAACGCATACGCCTCGCCCAGCGTATTGACATCCCCCAGGCTCGCGACGATTACCACGAGCTGCAGAACGGCCACCAGATTGATCAGTCGATGCGTGGTGCCAAACCGATTATGCGGATGCTGAAACCAGGGGGTTAGAACGCCATCCTCGGCCAGCCGGTTCAGCACGCCATTGGACCCCACCATGCTCGTATTCACCGCACCGGCCAGGATCAAAAAGCCTACAAGGACCACAAAGCATTCCATTACGATCTTCAGCCAGGCCGGCCCCTTGAGCGTTTTAACCAGTCCATTGATCAGTTTGTTCCGGTAGCCTCCATTTCCGGGCTCGACGTGCTGGAAGGTTCGATTGACGACAATGACCTTATTGGTCGCCGTCAATTTCTCATGCCCCTGCGGATCTGTTGATCGCTCGAGATAGTAGCCCCAGTCTCCCGCATGTGTGGAGTCGGCTATACGAAGGTAATCCACTTCCCACCAGGTGTGGTCGCGCGCGTCGTCAGTCGTGTAGGTGCCATTGGCCACGACTTGCGTCATGACCCGTTTGCCATCCTGGATCAGCAACACGGCCAAAAAGCTGATGGAGCCGGTCAGGAGCAGTGCATAGATGCAGATGACGCGGCCCGTCCGCCGAAGATTCAGCAATTTAGGCGCTTCGATCTCGCGATTCACCTGCGCCAGCGATTCCTCGCCGCTCATCGCCAGCAATGAATGCCCAAACGCCACCAGCAGCCCCAGCGCACCCAACATCCTGGGCAAATGCTCCAGCCATCCCGCCGATGAATCTTTTTTCAGGTCCAACCCGCTCTGCGTAAACACGGGATGCAACGGCGGCATGTGCATCGTTCCCGCCGGCCTGAGCCAAATCGTCACGGCGCTCCACCCGATGACCAGTACGCCCATGATTGTCGTGAGTTGCATGATCCGCAGCGCTTTATCGCTCGACTCGTGCATGCCGATGATGTTCAGCCGCCAGAAATAGAGTGTGATCCCCACCGCGATGATGACGGAGAGGAAGTTGATCAGGTCCGGATGTGTCGTCGCGTCAAAGATGATCGGGTGATGTCCTCCCAACCGCGTCAGCCAGCGCAACATGTCGCCGAAGAGCCCCAGCAGATATTGCCCGGCCGATACCGAACTGATTGGACCGGTCAGGATGTAGTCGAACATCAGGGCGCTGACTGACAATTTCGCCAGCCCGCTTCCAATGGCCCCTTTGACGACTTTGTAAACACCCCCGCGCGTGAACATCGTACAGCTCTCAATGTACACGCTGGTCACTGGATAGATGAAGAGCATCACGCCCAGGATGAACCAGGGCGCCGCTTTGCCGATGGCCTGTTCGCTGATCCCCCCGATGTAATACGCCGTCGAGGCCAGGTCGCACAGCACGATCGCGGCGGCACGCCAGAAACTGATGAACGCCAGCGCAACGCTGCTGACGACCAACACGTTCATCTTGCGTCGGGGGCCTGTCTCCGGAAGCTGGGCGATATCAAAGCCCGTCGGCGGAACGGTCGTCATGAACGTCTATTCTCCACGGTGGTGGGATTGTTATATCATCAAGAAAGACGGGCGCGAGTTGGATGCTGTGATGCGTGAGAATAGAATCCGCGCCGGCCTTGTCAACAAATTACAGCATCAGGAAAAATAATACTCTGGCGTCACATTTGCGCCCTGCAATTTGCCGCATTGTAACAGGTTTCGTCCGCTTTAACCGCGCGCCAGTGCGTCCTACACCATTGTCAAAATGGTCCAAACCCCGAAAATTCCCAGCGAGCAGAGCAGGCCCAGGTTCAGTCGTGTCATAAACCGGTCAAAGTGAACGGTCCGGGCTGAGTCATGCCCCAGTTCTCGCAGGAAGCTCATTCGCCGGGCGATGCTCCCGTGGCACCAGCTTCGCGCCGCGATGGGGATGTTGTTGACCGATGCCACGCGAGCAAGGGCCGAGCAGAAAACCATCGCTCCGTAATGCCCCACATGCGGCTTGGCGTCGCCCGAGGTTCCCGACGGATCGATCAGCGCCGCTTGCGCTTCGAATGCTCCCTGGATGGTTCGCGCCGCGAACACATCCGCCTGTCGTTCGAATTTACGGCTCACGTAGCCAAACACTGTCATAAATCCGGCCAGCCCCAGCACCGTCAGGACCGCCGCCTCCAACGATTCCTTGGCCCAGGCATGATTGTGAATCGAATCGGCCAGCGCTGCGATCGATTGCCCCGGTCCGGCGATGGCCAGCAGCACTGCTCCCATTGCCGCGCAAAGCCACAGCATGTGCCGGTGCATGACGTGTCCAATCTCGTGTGCAAACACCGCGGCAATCTGCTCATCCCCCATCGATTCCAGGAGAAGGTCACTCAACAGGATGTATCGGAAGCGAGGGACAAACCCCATCACGGCGGCGTTGCCCATCTGATTGCGGGTGTGCCAGAGCAGGACGTCCCGGTAGCCGACGCCGCATCGGCGGCAGATCTCTTCCAAGCGGCGTCGCAGGGGGCAATCAGGCATCGATTCCGTGTGCAGCACGCGGCGTAACAGTTCGGGGCCCAGGACGAGCACCCCCACCAGCGAGGGCAGTGAGATAATCGCATCGACGATTCCCTGCCGCTGCCTGATGAATTCGGTATGGTTCAATAGAGGCGGCAAGGCGAGCGACAGGACATCACGCAGCGCCACCAGGATTACTGCCGGCGCTACCGTAAAGAGTAAACCAAGCCGAATTTGCGTCCCGATATACGACCAAAATCCCGGCGGCTCATGCACCGGTATCCCGTGGCCAAGCTGGGTTGATACATTCCGATCACGAACCGCCCGGTCGGCGGGGTACTGTGCCCACCATAGGCCCATCAAAGCCGCGAACGCCGGCAGGGAGCCCAGCAGCAAGCCAGGCGACTCGATCGTGAGTTTTCCCAATCCTGTATGTTCCAAGCTGCCTTGGACAAGGGTCTTCCATCCCAGGCAAAAGATGCCGACGGCAAACCAGCTTGGTATCAGTACCCGTGCCCCGTACATGAGCTGGTTGAACCGCAGCAGGCGCTGCTGGATCTGGTTCGAGTGCGACCCTTGGGCCACGTGAGCGCTGCACAATCGCAGGGCCAGGACGATGAGGGCATAACCCCCGATAAAAGCGGCAATGGCTGCCCAAGTCCCCATGCCGTGTACCGCTGGAGCGGCGGGGCTGGACATCCAGATCGCGAAAACTGTCAATGCCAAAAACCGAGACATGAGTAGAAGCGGCCAACCACGCCGCCAGAAACAACCTAGCTCATGGATTGAGGATTGTCGAGCCAATTGTGCTTACATGTTAAAATGTTTGATCACTTGGACCCTCAACCCGCGAATCCCTCAACTCCTGTCACGCCCCCGGCCGGTGCCACGCGTGTCGACGTGGAGGCGAAGCCTTCCACGGATCCGGCCGCGCAGGGCTTTTTTCCTGCCCAGGCTTCCATCGCGACAGCCGCTGAAGAGCCGGGCTCGGTGATCGGCAACTACCGGCTGATGGAGAAGATCGGGGAAGGGGGGTTTGGGTCCGTTTATGTCGCCGAACAGAAAGTTCCCGTTCGCCGGCGGGTGGCGTTGAAGATCATCAAGCTGGGAATGGACACGCGATCGGTCGTGGCGCGATTCGAAGCCGAGCGGCAGGCGCTGGCGATGATGGACCATGCCAACATCGCCAAGGTGTTCGATGCCGGCGCGACGGAGACGGGGCGGCCTTACTTTGTGATGGAACTGGTGCGCGGGGTTCCGATCACGCAATACTGTGATGAGAACCAGTTGCCGCCGATTGAGCGGCTCAAGCTGTTCATTCAGGTTTGCCACGCGATTCAGCACGCGCATCAGAAGGGGATCATTCATCGCGACATCAAGCCGTCGAATATTCTGGTGACGCTGATCGATGCGGCGCCGGTTCCGAAGGTGATCGACTTTGGCATCTCCAAGGCAACGCAGGGGGACCTCACGGAGAAAACGGTTTACACGCAGTTCCAGCAGTTCGTCGGGACGCCGGCGTATATGAGCCCCGAACAGGCGGAAATGAGCGGGCTGGACGTGGATACGCGCAGCGATATCTACAGCCTGGGGGTTTTGCTGTACGAACTGCTGACGGGCGTGACGCCGTTTGAGGCGGAGAAGTATGCGCAGTCAGGTCTGGATGAGGTTCGCCGGCGAATCCGGGAGGTTGAGCCGGTGCGGCCATCCAATCGATTGGGGGCAATGAAGGAGGAGCAATCCACCGGGACGGCCAAGCGGCGCGGGATGGACACCAATCGTTTGATGAGCCTTCTGCGGGGCGATCTGGACTGGATCGTGATGAAATGCCTGGAGAAGGATCGGACGCGCCGATACGAAACTGCCAGCAACGTGGCCGAGGATATTCAGCGGCATTTGTCCAATGAGCCGATCGCCGCTCGTCCGCCGAGCACGGGATATCGCCTGCGGAAGCTGATTCGTCGCAACAAGCTGGCGGTTGGGGCGGCGCTGGCGGTGGCGCTCGCGCTGGTGCTGGGGGTTTGCGTCAGCACATGGGAAGCGCTGCGGGCCACTCATGCCATGCACGACGCCCAGAACGCCGAATCGCAGGCGGATGCGGCACGGCTGAGCGAGGCATCGCTGCGGCAACAGGCGGAGGCGGCGCTTCTTCAATCCCAACGTGCTGAGGCGGAAGGATTAGTGGCGCAGGGGGATGCGTTGCGCCTGGCGGGCCGCTGGGAAGAGGCGCGGCTCCAAACGGAACAGGCGTACAGCAAGTTCGTCGCCGCGAAGCTATTACCACTGCATGCGGATTTGGGGTTGTGGTCGCAGAATTCCCTCTCGCCGCCGGCGCTGCTGACGTATCTGGGTCATACGGGTAGCGTTAACAGCGTCGCGTTCAGCAGGGATGGGCGCACGGCGATTTCGGGCAGCGATGATAAGACGCTGATTCAGTGGGACGTCTCCACGGGACGCGCTATCCGGACGTTCGTGGGCCACACGGCGCCGGTGCTCTGCGTCGCCATCAGTCCGGATGGAACACAAATATTGTCGGCCAGCAGCGACAACACACTGCGACTATGGGACATCGGAGAGGGTAAAGCCATTCACACGTTCATCGGGCATTCGGACCAGGTCATTTGCGTCACGTTTTGCCCGGATGGGAAGACGGCGATTTCGGGCAGCAAGGACAACACTCTGAAATTGTGGGACCTCTCGACTGGCGAAGTTCTCCGAACATTCACGGGTCATTCGTCCGCGATCGTAAGCGTGGCGGTGAGCCCGGATGGCAAAACCCTCATCTCCGGCAGCCACGTTACAGCGCGAATTTGGGACATTGCCAGCGGAAAGCAAACCGGAACGTTCTCGGGCCAGTCGGATTGGATTCAGTCCATCGCCTTTAGCCCAGACGGTAAATCGGTGCTGTCCGGCAGCTACGATAAAACGGTCAAGCTGTGGGATCCGGCGAGCGGCAAGGAGATCCATACGTTTCTAGGACATACAGCGGCCTTGCGCGGCGTGGCGTTTCGCCCTGATGGAAAGACGGCGGTGTCGGCCAGCGATGACAACACGCTCAAGCTTTGGAATCTGGAGACGGGAGAGGCGGTTTACACGTTCGCGGGGCATAAGGGAGGGGCGCTGAGCGTTGCGGTCAGCCCCGATGGCCTGATGGCGCTTTCGGCCAGTGACGATCAGACTCTTAAACTTTGGGATTTGGTTCCTGGGCGCGATCCGCGGACGTTCAACGGTCACAGCGATGTCGTCAACGGATTGTCACTTAGTGAGGATGGCCGGCTGGCGCTTTCGGCCAGTGATGACAAGACCGTCAAGTTATGGGACATGGCCAGTGGTCAGGCGATTCGCGCCTTTACGGATACCGACGCCGTGAAGTGTGTTGCTTTTATCCCGGGCGGACAGACCGCGATCTCCGGCGGCTCCGGCGCGGCATTAAAAATATGGGACATCGCCTCGGGGCAAGCAGTGCGGACGCTGAGCGGCCACAAAGGGCTCATCTTCTGTGTGGCCGTAAGCCCCGACGGACATTGGGCGTTGTCGGGCTCGAAAGACAGCACGATGAAGTTGTGGGACATCGCCTCGGGGACGGAAATCCGAACGATGGTCGGTCATAAGGACGCCGTCGTTGCGGCCGCCTTCAGTCCGGATGGGAAAACCGCTCTATCGGCGAGCAACGACGACACGTTGAAGCTGTGGGATTTGGATAGTGGCCATGAGATTCGCACCTTCAGAGGGCACGGGGACTCCGTTTATTGCGTGGCGTTTAGTCCTGATGGGCATACGGCAATCTCCGGGGCCGCGGACAAGACGCTGCGACTGTGGGACATGGCGACAGGAAATACGATTCGGACATTCGCGGTCCCGGCGGGGACGCCGCAAAGCGTCGCGGTGAGCCCCGACGGCAAATTGGCGGCGGCGGGGATTGAAGATCACACGCTGAAGATTTGGGACATTGAATCGGGGCGGGAATTGGTATCGCTCGAGGGGCATGCGAGCGACGTATGGGGCGTGGCCTTTACGCCGGATGGAAAGGCAATCCTGTCAGCGGGCGGAGATAATACGCTGAAGCTTTGGGATTTGAGCCGGGTCCAAACGTTTCGGGAACTGCAGTCCAGAGTCGTTGCCGCGCAGGTGGCGCTGCGAGTCGATCCGCAGGACCCGGCGGCGATGGGAGTGCTGGGACAATGGTGGGCGTTTCGCGGGCTCGATGGGTGGGCAGTTCAATTTCTGGAGAAGGCGCGAGCGGGGGGGACGAATATTCCAGCGCTGACGTTGGCACGGTCCTATTGGAATTTGGGAAGGTTTGCGGATGCGCGGCGGGAGTTTGTCGCGGCATTGGCGGATTCACATGATTCGCAGGAGCAGCGGTATTTGAATTTGTGCATTGGGGCGATGGATGCGGGAATGAATCCGCCGGCGACCAAGTCGGCCCAATAGGCATACATTTTCAGTAGGCCTGCATTTCCTGGTTCGGGGCTTCTTCCTTCATGTAGTCGCGGACGTTCATTCCGGCGAGGACGGCGACGAGGATGGCCAGGGGGATAATGCGGGCGGTCAATCGCCACAGGGGGTGAGATCGGCGGACCAGGGGCAGGTCGCCGACGAAGGCGAGGAGGGGGGAGGCGAGGAGGAGGGCGGCGCGAAATTGCTGCTGGGGGGTGAAGGTGTCGTTGGTGTAGAAGTAGGCGTGGGTGATGATCAGGAGAAGGAGCAGTGCCAGTGCGGAGACGGCGCCGCGGGCGAGGGAAATCCGCCAGTTCAATAGTGCCATGACAAAGAATGCGCTGGCGAGGGCCGCCAGAGTGGCGGCAAGTGTTCCCGAACGAATGATGTGCCAGGTGACCAGCGTCACGGCCCATCCGGTGGCGAGGATGATCAGCACGAAGGATGTCGAGACGCCTTTGGCTCGGTGGGCGAGCATTTCCAAGGCAATCCACCACGTGGTGGCGACGAGCGTGGCGGCATCGATCCAGGCATCGGCGGCAGTTTGAGAGATTTCGCGCGGGATCAGGGGCGCGGCAAGGGCTCGAACGGCCAGGCGAAAGAGCAGAATGGCGAGCAGTCCACGCGCCCAAAGCGGGGGACGGAAGAGAGATCCAGCCAGCTCGATCAGGCCGATGGCGATGGCAAAGTAGAAGATCCAGAAAACAACGCTTCCGGTGCCGGGGGGCCATGAAGGGGCTTCCTGAAGATATAAGAAGGAAAGGGCGAACGCGCCGCTGATCAGAGGGCCGCCGAGCCAAGAGCCGTTGAAGACGCGCTCTTTCCGCCACGGCTGCCAACCGATCATCAGACCGATGACGACGATCAGAACAGGGAAGACAAACCCGCCGAGGATCATTTGGGGGGAAAGAGGCATGGGAATAAAGAGAAAGCCGCGGGTGGCATCCGCGGCTTAACATCGTTGGTCCGATGCGGAGTTACCCGATGGCTTCGATGGCAACAGTAAGTTCGACTTCGTCGCCAATGACAGGGGGCGGATCGTAATTCATGCCGAAATCGCTCCGCTTGATGGTGAACGTGGTTCGGAAACCTGTATGGCGTGCGCCCATCATGGTGGCGCGGCCGGTCATTTCCATGGTGACCGTGACGGATTTGGTGACGCCTTTGAGGGTCAGATCGCCGGTGACCTCGATGGTGTTATCGCCGGTCTTTTTGACGGCGGTGCTTTTGAAGGTGATCGTGGGGAATTGTTTGACGTCGAAGAAATCGGGGCCTTTGAGGTCTTTGTCGCGCTGATCGTTTCGTGTGTCGAGAGTGTCAGCGTTGACCGAGACGTCAAACGTTGTTTTGCTCAGATCGTCCCGGTCAAACCCGACCGTGCCGCTGGGGTTGGCGAAGGTGCCGTAAGTGTACCCGGCGCCTAAGTGGTGAATTCCAAAAACGACGAAAGAATGTGCTCCATCGACCTTGAGGTCATCGGCCTTGGATTGAGACGCGATGCCAAGCATCGCAACGAGAGCAATTACCCACGCCGCGTGCGGCGACAATCTTCGCCTCATAATGCATCTCCTTGAAAGAAAACAGTTTGAGTCTTCGCTTGATGTTACGGCAAATCGATCAGGATGAGAACCATTGAGTTTCGTAAGCATTTTTAATGTCAATGGTTATGATCGATCAGCGATGGCGGTCACATCCCTCCATAACTCGCATTGATCATAGGCACGAGGTCCGAAAACATCGAATGTTACCTTCGCTGCACAAAATACCCAGATTACCAAAGTAGGCTCTCCGTTTCTCCGATGATTTTTATGTCGAAGAGGAGCGCCAATATGAATCCAAGTCTCGATCCCGCCTCATCCCATCAAAACAACCAGATGTCTGCGGCTGACCGTCGGCGGCACAAACGGCACGACATGGAAATCCAGGAAATCAAGGTGGATCGCTGGGACGGAGCCCGCAGCGGCAAGATGTTCGGCAAGATCGTTGACATCTCCGCGGGCGGCGTGCGTGTTCGCACCAATAGCATCAACGTGCAGGCCGACAATCAGATTCGCGTGCGCCTCGAGTTGCCGGCCTATGCGGGGATCAGCCCGTTTGTGGCGGCGGATTCGACAAGCATGGAGCCCAAGAACGAATGGGTGGGTTGGATGACCGTCAGCCGGGTGATTCCCGTGGGTTCCAACCAGTTCGACGTTGCCGGCCAACTGGTGGATATGGATGAAATGGATCGTGGAATGCTTGGATTATACCTGTCGACGCAGCCGCTGGCCGCATAAGCGCCGGCGCTGATCCGCGATTTTCGATTTAAAAAATAATTCAACCCCACCGGCCCCTGGTTCTTAACCTTTCCGACCTGGGGCCGGACTTTTTTGCGCCGCGGTGAACACTGCGGCTTTTTCAATCGCAAATTGAAAATCGCAAATTCTTCATCCGATTTTCAAATGGCGTGCATGGAACCTGAGTGCTTCCTGGACATGGATTTCCCAGTAATCCCAATTGTGGGCGCCGGGGAATTCTTGATATTCGTGAGGGACTTTCATTTTTTTTAATTCGGCGTCGAAGTCGCGATTGTCCTGGATGAGGAAATCCTCGACGCCGCAGTCGATGCGGATTTTGGGGAGTAGTTTGGCGGCAGCGGCTTTCTTGGCGAGATGAAGGAGGTCATGATCGGTGCCGCGCGGCTGATGGCCGAAGATATTCTTGGCTTCGGGGAATCGATCGGGCGGGACAGCGCGACTACCGGCCATCAAGGCGCCGCTGTGGCTGTTCGCGGAGACGAATTTGCCCGGATAGCCCAGGGCAATACGCAGAGCGCCGTAGCCGCCCATGGAGAGGCCGCCAATGCAGCGGTCGGCCGGTTTAGAGGAAGCGGGGAAGACACGCTCAATCATCGTAGGAAGTTCCTGGCCGATGTATTGAGCGTAGTCGGGGCCGTTGTTGTTTTTCGTGTAAAAGCCGCGGAATCCATCGGGCATGACGACGATCATGGGGTAAGCGGCGGCGTAGACCTCGATACGCGTGCGGCGATGCCAGATCGTGTGGTCGTCACTTAAACCGTGAAGTAGATAATAAGTCGGAAAGGGGCCTTTGCCGGAGTCGGGGAGAATGACAAGCGTCGCAACCTGCTTCTGAATGACGTTGCTGAACCAGCGGATTTCACAAACGGCCATCGGGAGGCTCCTTGGTTGTTGCGTAACGGCGATGGATGCCGGACACTACGAGTGCCTTACATCGCGTGTGTGGCAAGTGTACCTTTGATTGAAGCAGGACGCGCGAATGACACACCGCGCCGAATTGCCGACAACAACACCGGAAAATCAACGGAAGACGCGAGCGTTCCCATGGCCGGAATCGCTCGGGCTATTTGCATGGGGCGCGGGGCTGGCGGCCTGGACGTGGGCCCGGACGGGGGACATCCTGGGGG
>CAZCKE010000054.1:12326-14254 GCA_964499005.1 uncultured Tepidisphaeraceae bacterium | reverse complement strand
GGATCTTCTTCTTGACGGCGTAGCTTTCAATGGCTTCGGCTTTTTCGCGGAAGATGATTCGGACGACAGTGGCGGATTTGCGCAACAGGTATTCGCTGTGGCCGTCTTGCTCGCGCAATACTTCCAGGAACCAATCATCGAACATGAGACGCAGAAGGGAGCCGTAATGCTCGCGGCCCCCCTGGCGGTCACAGAAGATCGTCATCGGCTTGTGACCGAACGTTCGCAGTAGGTAGTCCAGGTGAATGGCGGAAGTGGAGAAAAGAACGGAGGCTTTGTTTTTCGTTGCGGCCAGGAGTTGATTGAGCTGGCGTTCCAGGACCACGCGGGCGGCCAGGCGGACACAGACCGCTCGGTTCTGACGCATCTGCATTCGCAATGCGTTGGCCAGCAGTCTCAGGGGGAGAAGGTCCTGTTCGAGGGGGAATCGCTCGCTGGCGGTCGGCTTGTACCAGGAATATTCGCTCAATTGAGGCAGAACGTGATCGGCTGTCGCGGCGAGCAAATCATTGAGCCCCGGAGACGGGTCGGCGTTGAAAAGATCGGCGGCATAGAGGACGGCCAGCACCGAACGCTCGAGCACTTTGAGGCCTTCGGCGGGGGAGTAGACCAGCTTGCTGTCATTGATGTGCAGCTTCTTTCCGGAGGCAGATCGTCGTTTGCTCACCAGGCGTGAGAGACGTTTCCAGACGCAGGGGAGTTCTCCGACGCCATCGTGATCGTCGATTTCAAACGCGCAGCAGCCAACCACTAAGGGTCCAAGCAGCGGTCCATATCCCGCCTCGTCCACTCCAGCCAGGATCATGGGGCGGGATTATAAAAACTTTTCGCGCCGCGACCGGGCTCGAACCCGTTTCTCAACAATTATTTAACAGCGGCAAGGTCATCGGCGAGGAGCGGATCGGCGGCGACTTGACAATCGTATCAGCGGCCCTAAATTTAACTCCCCGATTGGCACGGGGGCGTAGCTCAATTGGATAGAGTACCGGACTGTCGATCCGGTGGTTGCGGGTTCGAGCCCCGTCGCCCTCGTTTGTGCTTGGGTTAGAGCCGCGAATTGCCCGCGGCAATGTAATGAAAGGGTAAGCGCGCGTTCACAGACGCGTGCCACTTTCATACATCAATTCGAAGTCAATTCTATTTGGCTGGCAGCATCGGGGACGGGTCGGGGATCCCGTGCCACGTTTTGATAAATCCACATCGAGCAAAACCCAACGTAGAAATAACCCACCGCAAATATGACCAGAAACGGCAAGCTCATTAAGCAGATGCGATAGTGGATGCTCACCAACACCCAGAACAGCATGTAGAAGCCGCAGGCAATTTCCAACAGAGGCAAAAAAACTTCCTTCAGTTTGCCGCGGGTTTCACGGGGGAAACCTGCACGGTTATTACCGACTACGCCGTATTTGGGAGTTCGCACAAACTCGCTGGGGGTGCCGCGAATGGTTCCCCAAACGGCTTCAAGAACCGCGATCGCGTTATTCAAGCTGATTCCGACGCCCCAGGCCATTAACATTGGCAATAGAAGGATGGTTTTGAAAGCGCGTTTAATTCCTCGCGATTGCAATTGGCCGATCACGAAGTATGCGCAAGCGGAGCAGGTGCCGAGGACCAGAAGCGCGATGCTGAAGATGTACTGATCTCGCCAGAGGCCTTTAAAGCGACCCGACAGACCATAAAAACTCAGAAAGCACGGAAACATCAAGAAGGTCAGGATCGCCATCAGCGGGTAGACGATGGTGTTGGTCAGATGAAAGAAGGATTCGATTTTGACGCGCATCGGCAATCGGGATCGCCAAATTTTTGGAAGAATTTTTAAACAAGTCTGAATGCTACCTTTGGTCCAGCGGTGAGCTTGCTTGTTTAAGTCTGACATTTCGGGAAGGTATTCGGGCGCAGATTTAAAGTTGGTGAACGTAAACAAA
>CAZCKE010000054.1:0-12316 GCA_964499005.1 uncultured Tepidisphaeraceae bacterium | reverse complement strand
TTGCTGCTTGAAGCTGATCATGTCGGAAGGTAATTCGGCGCGAGCTTCAAATTGTGGCAAGTAGACGAAGTGCCAACCCTTTAGCTGGGCGCGATAGCTGAGATCCAGATCCTCGGCGAGTGTGTCGTGCTGCCATCCGCCGGCCTCCTCGATACAGACGCGGCGAAAAATTCCTGCTGTGCCATTGAAGTTCAGGAAGCGGCCGCTCCGGTTTCGTGCCGTGTGCTCGATAAAGAAATGGCCATCGAGGAAGATAGCTTGACATCGTGTGAGGAGTGATGCGGAGCGATTAAGATGTCCCCAGCGAATTTGAACCATACCCACGTTCGAATCCGTAAAGTGATCAACGGTATTTTTAAGAAAATCTTTGGGCGGTAGAAAATCGGCGTCAAATATCGCGACCAATTCACCGGTTGCCTGTTTGAGGCCATCGGCCAGAGCCCCCGCCTTGTAACCGCGCCGATTTTCGCGATGCAGCAAGTGCAGGGAATGGCCCTTGGCAGCCAATTCATCACAGACGCGCCGGGCGATTTCGGCCGACTCGTCCGTACTATCGTCGAGGACCTGAATTTCCAGCAAATGAGGCGGATAGTCAATTTCGCAAGTGGCACGAATGACCCGCTCAGCCACGGCTCCCTCGTTGTACATCGGGAGCTGCATCGTCACGCGGGGTAAGGAATCCATGGGTTGCGGCGGATGACCGACGCGCTTGCGGCACAAAAGAAAAAGATACGTAAGTGCATATCGATGAATGCCATACACAGCAACGGCTGTCTGCACGACGAGGTAGACGATGACCAATAACACGCCCACAAAATCTCCCGAAGCGGATGAATTATACCTGCCTATCTACAAAACATAAGTGTTACAAGAAATTAATTTAGTAATCGACTGTTATTAAGTTGACATATTTTGTAATTTTACGTAGTGTTCGCCAAGTTCAAGTGGGAGTAGTTGAAAATGTCCGGCCAGCGCATGCAGCTTTTGTTAACGTTTGCAACGCTGTTGCTGCTGGTTTTTCTCGGATTACTTGGGTGGGGAATCACCCATCAAATTCTGCAAAAGCCCGACAGTTTGTCAGGCGTGGAGCCGGGGACTATTCGGTCTGCAGTGCTCACTGAAACACCGCTTCATATCCTTGAAAACAATTCTCGGCAAACTGTCGAACTTCAAACTTGGGCGAGCCGATGGCAAGGTTCTTCTGTAAATGGCCCGTTCGATTCCCAGCAGGATTTGCTTCACCTTGAAAAGCTTATTAGCCAGACTGACTTGCCTGCAATCGCGCAGCTTCGAATCGCCAAGCTTTCGATGGACGTGTACGACGACGATACAGCCGCAATCTGGGCGCGATCCGGAGTTTTTAAGGCGGAACGGGAACTAGGAGAGTTGCCGCCGGACGACCCTAATGTTAGGGACGTTCTCGAAGCCCTCAAGCCATTGGAGAGGCCACTATCCAAACAACAAGATCCTGTGGTCCTGGAAAAATATTGGGCGCTATTGACGCGGATTCCACGCGAAGGCGATTCAGATATCCAGTCCGATTGGAGGCGAATCAGTCATGCTGGCTGGCTTGTGTATCTTGGACGTTGCGATGAGGCGCTGAATGAAATCAAGGAAATTCGGTCCGACAGAACTGCCAAATACTTGGAGCTTGGGCAGTGCGATGAAATGTTGTGGCTCGAAGGTTTGGCTTATTACAAGTCAGGTGGCATTAACCAGGCGCTGCCGATGCTGAAAACGGTGGCTGGCGACAGCAGAAATCCGCATGCGAGGGAGGCCACAAAGCTACTGGTACAGATCAACTCACCCAAAACACCTTTGGCAGTGTTGCAGGGACATCCCTCCAAATTGGCGAAATTGGAGCAATGGGCTATCAGTTGGCAGGCAGCAGGCGCCACCAGCCGTCCGAATGCAAAAGACCAGTTGGTGGATCTGAAGGGGGCCATAGAAGTGAGCGATCTCGGAGCTTTGGAACGGCTGAGGATTGGTCAGATTGTCGAACAGGGCGGAGACCAACAGTCAGCGGTGCTTTGGTATCAGGCGGGGATTGATCAGGCTCAGCGAGAATTAGACGCGGCACAACACGGGCACAATGAATCATCCATTGCTATGCAGACGCTGACGCCTTTGCTTCCAGGCCTCGACGCAGCCAAGGCGTTGTTCTGGACGATGCCTGACAGCGGACCATGGGAAGAGAAGCTGATTAAGATGGAGTTGATTTTACCGCGGGTGGATCAATGGGATCAGGATCCGGAATGGCGGCGTATCGGACATGGGGAATCGCTTTACATGCAGCGCCGCTACACGGAAGCGATGACGGTGGCAGACGGACTGGAAAATGATTCGCGAAATCCCGCCAACCATTTTACGGAGCAGCAGAAAATCGGCATTTTATGGCTGAGAGGCCTGATTCTTTTTGATACCAAGCACTACGAAAAAGCGCTGCCCTATTTTGCAGCGGTGGCGGACTGCCCCTCGTTTCATCATTCACAAGATGCGTTTCTCCCCCTGGTGCTCTCTCTTCTTCTGACACCCGGCAAAGGAGCGAAGGCGGTCGATGCCTATCAAGAATACTTGCGCCGGTATGGACCAGGAAAAAACGCGGACAACATGGCTTACATGCTGAATGGAAAACCGGAGAATACGTCGCTCCGGGAGAATCGGATGTCTCAATCAAAACCACAATAGATTTTGTCGGTTCGTCAGATTACTTGCAGCCAATCACCTGCTAAGAGAACAGTCGGGAAGGGAGGTGGCTCGACACTGGTCAAGACGATTGAGCAGCGCGTTGTTATGTGTTTATAAATTATATAAAGGAAATTTTTATGAAATCTAAATATTACATTTTTGTTGGATTGTCTGCGTTCGCATTTATTTATCTCGTAAGCCTCTACGATAAGAGCAGCACGGCGCTGGCCGTTCCGCCGAGTCCCGAAGCGATTTCGGAAGCTGCCGAGGCGAATGCCGAGGTCGCGGAAGGGAAAGCCGAGGTCGCCGAAGCCAGGGCCGAAGCCGCGCATGAAGCCAGCCACGAAGCGGCGGAACAGGCCGCCGAGGCCGCGGAAGCCAACGTGGAATCCGCGGAAACCACGCGCGAAGCGGCTGAAGCCAGAGCCGAGCGCCTGTAATAGACGACCGAAACCACCGTCGACTGTTGTTCGGTTGGTGTCGTGCTTGCATCAGCAGTCGCGCGCTGCTGATGCAAGCCGCGTTATCAGTCGGCGTCTGCCATCGTTTGCGAGTCGATTCAAGCCGATCGGGAGCGTTTTATGGAATCGTCCCAAGAAAATATATCGATTTTTTCACCGGAGAATCTGCGTCGAACCCGAGCATTTTGGATTCCATCGGTGCTGCTGGTTGTCGTAGCCATCTGCGAAACCACAGCAAGTCATCACGGCAATCTGACGCCATGGAAAGGAGGGGGCTTTGGTATGTTTTCCACGTATGACTCAGTCGATGCTCGATTTCCCAAAGCCTATCTTCTCACAGATCACGGCGAGATCCCTGTTTTGGTTCCCGAACGGCTGTCACGTGACCGCCAAATAGCACAGACCTGGCCGGATAATTCCCGTCTGGACCAATTGGCCGAAAAGATGACTCAATTGTATTGGCTTCGGGGCCATGGGGTCTGGGCCGGATTAGAGTCCAAAGAATTGCGTGCAAAATACCCGGAATATCTGACATTGACCAATCGGCCCAGGCAGGTGTTTTCCAGCGTTAAACCAGAATTGTACGGCAAGGAATACGACCAGATTCCCGTGCGGGGGGTTCGAATCGAAATGTGGCGAGTTCGCATGGACCCCAGTGGCACGATTCTTCAATCCGAATTATGGATGTCGGCGACAAAATCGACGCCACGAAATCATTCTTATGTTCAACCAAATACTCCTTCCGTCGCCATTTCTAAGCAAAACTCTCAGGAAACAGAGGCATCCAAATGACTATCGCACAATCGCCGATCGTAACCATCGATGCGCCGCGAAATTGGGGAAGATTGCGGACGATTCTTGGCTGGTTTGACGAACTCAATCAGCCGATCGCTTTGTTAAGCACATTTGATCGGTGCGCAATCGTTACGTTTGTTTTACTCTTTCTATACGCCGGTACGACTTGGTATTTGACGATCCCGATCCGGGCAATGTCCCTTTGCGCGATCTTTATCCCCACACTGCGCCGAAGCCATTATGTTTGGTATGCAGTCCTCGTGTTTTTGGTGGCGGCCAATTTTTACGATCGATTTCTGATCGACAATCACAAGTATTTGATGACTTATTGGGTACTGGCCATTTTCCTGGCATCCATGAATCAAGATCCCGCGGCGCGAGATCGGATTCTGGCATTTAATGGCAGAATACTTTTGGGCCTGTGCTTCGGGTTCGCGGTGTTCGCCAAGTTAATTTCCAGCGACTATTTGCACGGCGGGTTTTTCCGTTACACCCTTTTGTTTGACGGCCGGTTTGCATCATTTACCTGGTTGGCCACGGGGATCGACCGCTTTGCGTTGGCCGACACAAAGGCCGCCGCGCACGATTTACGGACCGCGTATGTCTTGGGAACTGACATTCGGCAGGTTTCGATCGTCTCTTCGACGCGACTTTCGATCCTCGTGTGGTTCATGACCTGCTGGACGATGGTGATCGAGTCATCGATCGCGGTCGCGTTCTTATGGCCGGGAACGAACAAAGTATTCGAGTGGGGACGCCGTTATCTGCTCTGGATCTTTCTTATTTCGACCTATTCAGTCGCGTTGGTATCGGGATTTGCTTGGACGCTCACGGTCATGGGCCTGGCGCAATTGCCGAAATCGCACGCTCGATTTCGAATCATTTATATTCTTCTCGTGGCGGTTGTTCTCCAGTTTTATGAAATCCATTACGTGAGCCTCTTTCGAGGCCTTTACGCTTATTTTCATCAAGGACAGTGACGGCCACCACTGCAAGGCACAAAAATCATCTCGCGATCTTGCAGGATGAATGGCGATGATCGGCGACGTAGCGATATATCTTCATGCCGCACCAGCGAACGGGCGGCAAATAGAGAATTGGAATGACCGGCCAGGCTAGCGGCAGAACCCACGCGAGCGAACGATAGGCGTCGAATCCGACAAAGATTCGTCCTTGTCGGTCAATCACGTGCATATCCCGCAGACAGGAGTCGAAATCGAGCTGTGGGAATTGCTCGTGAACAGGTTCCCAATCCCGCAGGATATCCGTTTGAACAGTTTTTTTGCGGATATCCAAAGCGCGGAGAACCCGCATCGTGCGGCTGCATAGGCCGCAATCACCATCATAGAGAACGCGTCGAGAAGGAATTGTGGCGCTCACGGCGATCCTGTCCTAGCCGGCCGGCCAACGTTAGATTCCTACATCTGCTGCTGTTGCTTGGCCCTGGCTTCGCGTAGGGCATCTCGATTTTCTTCTGTCATCGGGACGTCCTTCAGCATCACGTCCTTACCGGACGAATCTTTAAGGCTGAGCGAGACCGTATTTCTAGGTTGATGTCCCATTCGGGTCATCAGCTCCACGAGGTCCTCTTCAAAGTGTTTCTGCCATTTGTCTTCAGCGATGGATTCGCTGAAAGCGACGATGCTGTCAGTCGACACGTCATTAATGGCCTGAAGCTCGTACCAATTGCCGTCAATTTGCACCTGAGCTGTTTTGCCTTGCCAGCGAATGGCTCGGTAAGGGGCAGCCCGAGGAGCTGATTGCCATTCTTTGTTGCTATCGGCAGGGGACGCCTTATCTGCCGAAGTCGGAGCGACCGTGACGGCGGATGCGACCACAGGTGGCGCCGACGGTTCATTGGAGCCTCGTTCGATCAATACGACGGTTAAGCAGATCACTGCAAGAATAGCGATGGCCCAACCGGCCCAAGTGATTTTACGCTGCATAAATTCCTCCAATCGTAAGAGTTATCGCATGGAATCATTGGTATCGTGCAAAGGGGCGCCGTTGCCGTTGCGGCGCATCAACACAAGCTGTTCTGAAATGCGCGCCAAGCTGTAATCGATTCGATTCATGGCTGCTTTTCGGGATGAAAAAATGAGCATGATGGTGAATGCTGCCGCCAGAACCCAGGCGACCAGAGATCCTTCGATGTAGGGCAAAGCATGGTGAATCAGGCCGGTGCCCCAGGCCAATTCCGCCTGATCGGTGGATGAGAGATGCAGCGTGGATTGAGTCGTGTTGCTGAGTTTGACGGAGGGGTCGCTGATTCGAATAAAGATGACCAAACGATCAAGGCCCAAGACCAAAAGTAGCATTCCAACCGAGCCAATAAGCCAGAAAAAGAGGCTGAGTCCGGCCAAGATGCGCGTCCGGCGCCGGTCCCGACGCATGATTTCCCCAATCAAAGCGCGCGAATCAGAAACCGCTGAGGGAAGCTGCTTGTTCGCTAGGTTCTGGAAGGCTAAATTAAAGTTATCCGAGGCCATGTCTCGCCTGACTTTCAAGCGTTTTTCGCAATTCACATTTGGCGTTGTGGATGCGAGATTTCACGGTTCCGAGCTGGCATCCGACAACAGAGGCAATTTCTTCGTAGCTCATTTCTTCCATAAACCGCAAAAGCAACACTTCGCGGTGCTCCGGCACCAAGTGATCCAATGCCGCGTGAACAGTTTGCGCGTCTTCGGCGACGAAATCGTCGCTATCGCTCATATCAGCGACTAAATCCACGCGACTATCGTGCTCGAAGATTGCACCACGTCGACGCAGCAACTGAAATGCGCGATTTCGAGCAATCCGGTATAACCAAGGCCAAAATGCTCCAGGGTCTTGGAGTTTGCGGATGCTTTTGAACACGACAATCCAAACGTCCTGCGTCAAATCTTCTGCTTGATGCCAATCAGACACCAACTTACCCAGGAAACGTCGCAATCGAGGCTGACAAATGGCGATCAGTTCCTCAAATCCGCTGGGATTGCCGATTTGGCAGCGAACGATCAGAATCTCCAGATAGATGCGATCTACCAAATCTGCCATTAGAGATCCGAATGTCGGCTGATGATCGCACCTCATTGTTTAAGGTGCGCTGTATCCCACGAAAGTTCACACGTTTTTGAGATTTTTGTGAATTTGCAGTTAACCCAACATTGGCCGACCCTTGCTTGGAGGCCTTATTGCGCCGATCCCGAGGACACATTGGGATATTCATGAGCAATTTCGCTCTACTCTTACATTTTATAGCAACCCATCTATTCCGCATAATGCGTATTGCCAGAAGACTCGCCGTGTCGGAATATGCCAGGATCGAAGGATGTTATGAGCGATTTGCAGCAAAAAACTAAAAAGATTACTCGGATTCTTATCTTGGGGGGAGGATTTGCCGGCGCTTACACGGCTCGGTCGCTGGAGAAGATCTGGAAAGGCAGCGGCGACATCGAAGTGACGCTGGTGAGCAAGGAGAATTATTTCCTGCTGACGCCATTGCTGTTCGAAGCGGGCAGCGGAGTGCTCGAGCCGCGGCATGCCGTCAATCCGATCCGTTTGATGTTCGATCATGTGCGCTTCTTACAAGGGACGGTGGAAGCAATTGAAATCGACCAACATGCGGTAACGGTGCGCTTGATCGACGATAGAGTCCAGAAATTGGAATTTGATCAAATCGTGTTGGCCATTGGGGGCGTGACCAATACCAAGGTCATCCCCGGCTCCGAGCAGGCCCGAACATTCAAGACATTGTTTGACGCAATTTCGCTGCGGAATCATTGTATTCGGCTGTTTGAACGAGCAGACGGCGAAATGGACGAGCACAAACGCCGCGCTCTGCTGACGTTCGTGATTATCGGCGGGGGGCTGGTCGGGCTCGAATTGCAGGGAGAGTTGACGGAATTTATCAAAAACGTCGCCAGGGCATACCCGCGAATTCGTGTGGAGAATATTCGTTTTTACCTGATCGAGGCTGGGCCGCGGCTGGTGCCGGAGTTGGTCCCGGATTTGGGGGAATATGCTCAAAAAGTGCTGGCGCGACGCGGAGTAAATGTCAGGCTGAATACGCCCGTGAAAAGCATGGATGCGACTCACGTTCACATTGGAGAGTCCGAGACAATCGACTCGGAAACGATCGTGCTGGCGGCAGGGGTGGCGGCCAATCCGCTGCTGGCGAGGTTGCCGGTTGAAAAGGATCGCAAGGGGCGCGCGGCGGTTCACGGAACGATGCAGTCGCGCTCGCATCCGTTTGTCTGGGCATTGGGTGATTGCGCTTCAATTCCCGATCCCAATGGGAATCCCTACCCGATGCTCGCGCAGCATGCGTTGCGGGAAGCGCGGTTGATGGGAAAGAATATTTCAGCGGTCCTTCGCGGGCAGACGCCCAAGCCATTCATTTACAGCAACAAGGGAACTCTTGCTGCCTTGGGCCGGCACAAAGGCGTCGGCCTGGTCTACGGCATCAAGATCTACGGATTCCTTGCGTGGTGGGTCTGGCGGACGTACTACCTGCTTCAGATGCCGCATTTTGATCGCAGACTGCGCCTGGTGATCGATTGGACGATCGCGTTGTTTTTCCGCAACGACGTCGTGGAATTGGATATGACCAGTCGGCGATAATTCCGGGCCATTTATGCCGGATTTTGCGAGCGAAGATTGCGAAACACCGGCAAGAGCGCGACCAGGCGGTGACGATCCCACAAATGGTGCAGTTCCTCTTCCGCGGCTTGTCGGAAGCCGGGTTTTGCCGGGGCATCCTCTTCGTGCTGAATAAAGACGCAGGTGCGGTCGCGGGCGATGTAAACGATTTGGCCGTCCAGCTCGAAACGATCCATTTCGTAGTGGCTGTAGTGCTTCCAGGCTGTGTGAAATTCGCTAAACATGCCTGTCTCCTCCAACGCCGCCAGGGGATGCGCCCAATTGGATTGGCGGATGCAAATTAGCTGAATGCAGGGCCGGTGCCTACGTCAAAAGTCTAGGCGCGCGACCGTTCATTGGATGTCAGGATGAGGTTAAGAGTTACTCAACTTTGTGTTGGCTGCCGGTGTCATTTTGGCGCGGAGGATGGCTTGCTTTGCGGTATGGGCGTGACGACGATGAATAAATCGTGCGCAGCGGCGGCGTCCGGCGATGCCAATTGGCCGGCTGCACAAGCGAAAGGAGATGGCTTATCATGAAAGCACATTGGCGTCTTGGTCGGGTGGTTGGCTTGGCCGCATTGGCGGCTGGTGTCACGTTGACATGGTTTAGTGCGGTGCGCCCTGACAGCTTGGCCAGGGCGGCTGCCCCGACGAATAGCGCAACAGTGCCGACCACGGCCCCATCAGCCGATGGCGGGAAGACCACGGTTATCAAGCGTGGCGATCTGTCCCTCTCATTCGATTTCGATGGGACGTTTGCGCCGGTGAACCCGACCCTGGTCAAGATCGAGGTTCGCCGCTACGACGGCGATTTTGTCGTGGCCAAGGCAGCGACGGCTAATTCGCGTGTCGTTAAAGGTGATGCGCTTCTTCAACTGGAAACTGACAAGATCGATCTCCAAATTGGAGCGGCTGAAAATGATCTGCAAATTGCCCAGGCCAATCTTGCCAAGGCGCAATCGGATGTTGATTTGGGCGCTCAAGCGGACACGGCCGCTCTTGCCAGTGCGCGCGATATGTTGAGTACAGTTCGCACGGCCCTGAAACGGTGGGACGACAAAGACGGCGCGAATACCGTTTTGGCCAGCTCGACCAATGCAAAAATCTCGGATTTCGAGGTGGAAAGCGCCAGCGATGAGCTTGATGAGCTTCGCAAGATGTACAAGTCGGAGGATTTGACCAATGAAACCGCCGACATCGTGATGAAGCGGGCCATCCGAACCCTGGATTTGCAGAAATTGATCAGCCTGTTGACGCATGCAACGGCCGATCGGATGGCGGATTTTGAAGCAGGCGTGCAGCGGCTCCAATTCGTGGATACGGTCTTGACCCAGGAAAGCGCTCTGGCACAGCTACAGGCAGCGCAAAAGCAGGGAGCGGTACTTCGACAAACGAGTCTTGTATCAGTTCGGGATTCTATTGAGGTGGCGCAAAAGAAGCTTGCGGAATTGAAGAGTGATCGGGATGCATTTTCGGTGACGGCTCCCGCGGACGGGGTCGTGGTCTATGGAGCATTTGATCATGGAACATGGAATGAAGTCGAGCCCGAGCGCCTGGCAGTCGGGAAGAAGGTATCGGCCGGTCAGGTCTTGATGACCATGTTTTCACCAACGCATCTTCGGTTTAATGCTCAGTGCCCCGAGGCCCAGAGCGCTGTATTGGTTGCCGGTTCTAAGGTCACTGTATTTCCCGTCGCTCTACCTGGGGTCAGTTACGACGGCGTTTGTAACGCCTTGTCGCTGATGGGCAAATCCAACGGTGCACAGCAAATTTTCGATTTTACGATTGAGCTTCCAGCCGTGGATGAGCGACTGGCGCCGGGTTACAAGGCGTCGGTGAATTTTGATGCCGGTACTCTACACAATGTTTTGTTAGTCCCTGCCTCGGCCGTTTGGCATGGGAAGGTTTGGGTGATCAAGCCGGGCCAGAGCGAAGGGGTGGCGACCAATGTTGTGATCGGGGCGACCAATGGCGAGCAAACGGAGATCAAGTCGGGATTGAATGAGGGAGATGTCGTGCTAACGCAGGCCCATCATCCTGGAACGGCATCCAATTGATTGCGGGAGAATTTCTTGCGACGGGTGACGTTCTTTTTTGGGATCGGGGCTGTCCTCATGCTGGCGAGTTGCGCCGGCCGGAATGGCCCAACCTCGAACCCGACCAACTCTGAGCCGAATCCATCTGAGATGGTTCACGCACGGCCCCTCGATCAGGCCATCGCGGATGGAGTGGCATTTCTCGTCGCGGACCAGAATCGCGACGGGTCGTGGGGCACCGGGACCGTGTCGCACGGCAATGAGGTCGAGGTGAGCGTGCCGGGCTCGCACGAGGCGTTCCGGGTGGCCACCACGAGCCTGTGCGTGATGGCCCTTCGTAGTGCAGGCGAGCATGCCGCTCATAACCGTGGCGTGGAATATTTGCTCTCACATCCGGATGTAAAACGGGCAGATGCCTCGTTGATCTACAACGTCTGGGCGCATGCCTATATTATCGAGGCGCTCAGCGAAGAATCGTCGACGAATCATGATCCCCGTCTTGTCGAGGCGGTGAATTACAACCTCGATCGCATGGCGCGTTACGAAACATATACGGGGGGCTGGAACTATTACGATTTTAATGCGGGCACACAGCAGCCGGCGGGAGGGCCGACGAGCTTTGGCACGGCGGCGGGCCTGGCGGCACTTTTCTCGGCGCGCGACGCGGGGTTTTCGATCTCACCGGCGATGATCCAGCGCGGAACCAGACGCCTTGAGGAAATGCGCTTGCCCAACGGCGGCTTTTTGTACGACACGGATTTGAAATATCGTCCGATTCTTCGGGCCAATCTTCCCCGGGGCAGCGCGGGGCGGGCGGTCGCGGCCAACTTCGCGCTATTGCTCTGGAAGTCGCCCAGGACGCAAGAAAACAATGGCCTCGCCGCCCTGGATCTGTTTTTCCAGGAACATGCGGCTCTTGAGATGGGCCGGAAGCGGCCGATGCCCCACGAATCCTGGTATCAGGTTTCGGGGTATTACTATTATTTCGATCATTACTACGCGGCGCGGCTGATCGAGATGCTGGGGCCGGATGCGAAAAAGAAATATGTGCCGCGGCTTCTCGATGCGATCCTGCCGCATCAGGAGCCGGACGGGTCGTGGTGGGATTATCCGATGTGGGATTACCACAAGCCGTATGGGACGGCTTTTGCGCTGATGTCGCTTTGCTACTGTCGTTGAGGGGTTCAGGCCGCGCTGGGCGTGGTTTCGGCGACACCGGCCATATAACGCAGAACACGTTCCTGCGTGAGGTCCTTGCGGGGGAGTTCGGCGACGAGTTTGCCTTCGCGCATGACCAATACGCGGGTGGAAAGATTCAACAACTCGGGCAATTCCGACGAAATCAGCATGATTCCGGCGCCTTGGCGCGCCAAATCGTCAATGAGCGCGTGAATCGCGGCTTTGGCGCCGATGTCGACGCCGCGAGTGGGTTCATCGACGATCAGGAGCTTTGCGCCGCGTCCAAGCCATTTGGCCAGGGCGACTTTCTGCTGATTGCCGCCGCTCAACCCCGCGACGGGCATTTCCAGGGATTGAGTTTTGACGCGAAGTTTTTGGAAATATTCCGCGGCCAGCCGTCTCTCGCGGCTTTTATCGATCATCGCCCACAGGCGGCGCATGCGATCCAGCATGGAGAGGGAAAAGTTTTGCCGGCCGCCCATCATGAGCACCAGGCCTTGTCGTTTGCGGTCTTCGGGGACAAGCCCCAGGCCGC